>NZ_JBIUAQ010000002.1:266827-391539 GCF_044547565.1 Amycolatopsis sp. NPDC052450
TTGCGTTTTTTGTGTTGTTGTGTCGCGGGCGGCGCCGCCGCCCGCGGCCGCGTGCCCGCCGGCCCGGCCCCCCCCCCCCCCCCCCCCCCCCCCACGACCACCGGCCCAGGCCACGCTCAGCGGAGCTGAACGCGGCCGAGCAACCGGTCCACGACCTCGGGCAGCGGCTGATCCTCTTGGCCTTCCAGCCACAGCACGTTCCCGGTCCGCAAGGTGGCGAGGAAGGTCGCCGCGGTGAGCCTGGCCAGCTCCTGATCGAGGCCATGCCCCCTGGCGAGCAGCACCGCGATCAGGTCGCGTTCGAGGGCGAACTGGTCACCGGCCTGCCGTGCGAGCAGCGACGGATGCCGTCGCAGCAGCCGTAGCTGCGCGACCCACTCGCGGTCGGGGACGGGATGCGCCCGGTACAGCTCCCGGCACGCCGCGCGCAGCGCCTGCCACGGCTTCTCGCCGGACGGCCTGCCTTCGACGAGCGACACCAGCAGCCCGGTGCGCTCGCGGTCGGCGTGCAGGATCGCGTCCTCTTTGTTCGCGAAGTAGTTCGAGAAGGTCCGCCGGGACACGCCCACCGCGTCGGCGATGTCCTCGACGGTCACACCGTCCAGACCGTGCTCCATCGCCAGCCGGAGCGCGGCCTCGTGCAGTGATTGCCGCGTCGCCGCCTTCTTGCGGGTGCGGAGCGTGTCGAGGGTGTCCACCAGGACAGCGTAGCGAGGGGAATAAAGTTCTCACTGTGCAAGTTTGCACAGTGAGCAACAATTGCCGCTCGAAAGGACGCCATGAAGACCGAGGGAACGACGGCGGAGGCACCACCGGGGGCGATGGGACACCGGCAGGTGCTCGAGTCGCTGTCCGGACTGCTGCTCGCGCTGCTCGTGGCGATGATCAGCTCGACGGTCGTCTCGACCGCCCTGCCGTTGATCATCGGTTCGCTGAACGGCACGCAGACGCAGTACACGTGGGTGGTCACGGCCACCCTGCTGGCGGCGACGGCCACCACCCCGATCTGGGGCAAGCTCGCCGACCTGTTCAACAAGAAGACGCTGGTGCAGGTCGCGATCGTGATCTTCTTGATCGGGTCGATGATCAGCGGATTCAGCCAGAACACGGGTCAGCTCATCGCCGCCCGCGCGTTCCAGGGCATCGGCGTCGGCGGCCTGCAGGCCCTGGTCCAGGTCGTGATCGCGGCGATCATCCCGCCGCGTGAACGCGGCCGCTACAACGGTTACCTCGGCGCGGTCATGGCGGTCGCCACCGTCGGCGGCCCGCTGCTCGGCGGACTGATCGTGGACGTGCCGTGGCTGGGCTGGCGGTGGTGCTTCTTCGTCGGCGTGCCGATCGCGGTGGCGGCGTTCATCGTGCTGCAGCGGACCCTGAAGCTGGAGACCGTCCGCCGGGAGAACGTCCAGGTGGACTACCTCGGCGCGGGTCTCATCGCCGCGGGCGTGAGCGTGCTGCTGATCTGGGTCTCGTTCGTGGGGAACACCTTCGACTGGCTCTCGTGGCAGACGGCCCTCATGGTGGTGGGCGGCGTCGTGCTCCTGGTACTCGCCGTACTGGTGGAACGGAAGGTCCGCGAGCCCATCGTCCCGCTGCACATCATCACCCAGCGCACCCCCGCGCTGGCGATCGTCGCGAGCCTCGCCGTCGGGATGGCGATGTTCGGCGGCGCGGTGTTCCTCGGCCAGTACTTCCAGGTCGGCCGCGGCTACTCCCCCACCGAAGCCGGTCTGCTGACCATTCCGCTGATGGCGGGCGTGCTCGTCTCCTCGACCGTCTCCGGACGCCTGATCAGCCGCACCGGACGGATGAAGCCGTACATCGTGGCGGGCACGATCACCCTGGTGATCGGCTTCCTCGGCCTGGGCACGGTCGACCACGCCTCGCCGCTGTGGCTGGTCGGTATCGCGATGGCGGTGGTCGGCGTCGGTGTCGGCATGACGATGCAGAACCTCGTACTCGCCGTGCAGAACACCGTGCCGCTGCGGGATCTGGGCGCGGCCAGTGCCTCGGTCACGTTCTTCCGGTCGCTCGGCGGCACCATCGGCGTCTCGGTGCTGGGCGCGGTGCTCGCGAACCGGGTCACCGCCGACCTGTCGGCCGCCTTGCACGTCCCGGAAGGCCAGGCGTCGACGGGAAGCGTCAGCGCGCTGAACCTCAAGGCGCTGCCGCCGGAGGTCCAGACGATCGTGCACACCGTGTACGGCGACGCGACCGCGCACATCTTCCTGATCTCCGCGGCGGTGGGCGTCGTGGGCGTGCTCGCGGCGCTGCTGCTCAAGCCGCTCACCCTGCGCACCACCCTCGACGTGGAGCCGAAGACGGAAGCCCCGGCGTCCGACCGGGTCACCAGGTAGGCGCGCGATGGACGGGAACGCCGCCAGGGCCTTCGAGTCCACTGTGGAGCGTTTCGGCCCGCCCCGGCACCACGCGGGGCGGGCCATCCTGGCCGGGGTCGACGGCTCCGACACGGCGATGCGGGCGGCGGCGTTCGCGTTCGGCATGGCGCGGCGCGAGAGCGGCAGGCTGATCGTCGCCTTCGTCTGCCGCCCGGCGCTCGGACCGGCGGTCGCGGCGACGGTGGAGCACGACACCGCACAGCAGCTCTACGCCGAACTTCGCGAGCAGATCCGCGCGGCGGCCGAGGAGCTCGAAGTGCCGGTCAGTTTCCTGAAGACCTTCGGCGACCCGTACACCGCGCTTCGCGACACCGCCGACCGCGGCCAGGTCGACACCGTGGTGGTCGGCGCGTCACAGAAGGCGGGCCACCGGTTCGCGGGCTCCGTCGCGACCAAGCTCATCAGGACCGGGCACTGGCCGGTGCTGGTGGTGCCCTGACGACCGGCCGCCCAGGAGGGACACGGCACCCACCGCGACGACGACGAGCGCACAGCCCGCCAGTTGCCACGGTGTCGGCCACTGGCCGAGCAGGGCGGCCCCGAACAGGATCGCGGCGGCGGGTTGCAGCATCAGCACGGCGGACCCGCCGCTCGCGGGCAGGGCGGACAGCGCCTTCCCGATCAGGAGCCAGCCGAGCACCTGGCCGGTCACGGCCAGCACGAACAACCACAGCAACGCCGAAGCCGGTGGCGTGACGTCGAGATTTCCGGCGAACAGGCCCGAAAGGCCACCCACGCTCGCGGAAGCCGCGGTCGCGGTGGCGAGCATCGTCGTACGGCCGCCGCGTTCGGTCCCGGCGCGGCGCAACAGGATCAGGTAACCGGCGTAGGCCACGCCCGCCAGCACGGCCATGACCGTGCCGTACCAGGGATCGCTCCCCGCGGCACCGCCGTCGGCCAGTCCCCCGGCCAGCGCCGTCCCCGCCAGCATCACCGGGATCGACAGCCAGAACGATCGCGACGGCCGCTCGCCGAACCACAGCAGCCCGGCCAGCGGGACCAAGACCACCTGGACGTTGACCAGCGCCGTGGCGACCCCCGCGCCGACGGCGAGGATCGCCTCGCTCCACAGCACCATGTCGACCCCGAGCAGGACACCGGCCAGTACGTGGCGCCGCCGCGCGGCAGGCGAGGGACGGTGTCCCCGCTCCCGGGATCGAGCCAGCAGCACGAGGATCGGCAACGCGAACAGGCAGCGGAAGAACGTCGCCGTCGTCGAACTGACGCCGGACAGCGCGACGAGCGGGGCGGACAGGGCGATCGCGAGGGCTCCGAGTACTCCTTGCAGGCGCGGATCGGCGAGAATTCCGGTGTGTCGCATGACTTCGATTCGATCGCACGACAGCGGACAGGACCAGCGAGATCCTCTTACCGCCGGGGTTAAGCTCGGCTAATGAGTGGCGATCTGTCCAATGTGGAACGGCTGCGGATGCTGCACGCGGTATGGCGGCGGGGATCCCTCGCCGCGGCGGCCGAACTGCTGCACGTGACGCCGTCGGCGATCTCCCAGCAGCTGACGAAACCGGAACGGGAGGCGGGCACCGCGCTCCTCGTCCGGCACGGCCGCGGCGTCCGGCTCACCCCGGCGGGACTGCTGCTCGCGCAGCGCTCGGACCGGGTCCTCGCCGAACTCCGCGCCGCCCGCGCCGATCTGGACTCCCTCACCGGGGCGACGACCGGTGTCGTCGAGATCGGCGCCATCCCGTCCGGGGTGCACACGTTCATCGCGCCCGCGCTCACCGGCCTCGCCGTGCGCCACCCCGGCATCGAGGCGCGGCTGCACGAGGTCGAACCGGAAGTGGCGCTTCCCGCCCTCGCCGACGGCGTCTTCGACGTCGTGGTCGTCGAGAGCTGGGAGAACCTGCCGCTCACCCGGCCACCGGACACCCGCTGGACCGTCCTGCGCGACGACTCGGCGATGATCGTCCTCCCCGCCGGACACCACCTCGCGGACGCGGACTCGGTGCGCGCCGAAGACCTCGCGGACGAGATCTGGGTCGCGTGGGCCCGTCCCACCCTGGCGAACGCCTGGATCCGCCACACCCTGCGCGAACGCGGCATCGAACCGGTGGTGCGGCATACGGTCAGCGGATTCGGCACCCAGTTCGCCGTCGTCGCCGGGCTCGGCGCCGTCACGCTGGTGCCGAGTATGGCCACCACGATCGCGCCGCCGACCGTGGTGTGCGCGCCGCTCGAACCCGTCCTGCACCGGCAGCTTTACGCCGTGCAGCCCCAAGGGGAGACCCGGCCCGCGGTCGCCGAATCCGTCAGGGCGATGGTGGACGCGGCGCGTACTTGGGGTTCGTGAGCTTTCGCGGTCGTGGGGATGTCGTGAAGGGTCCCTTTGAGACGATGAAGGTCTCAAAGGGACCCTTCACGACGCGGATCAGCCGCGGCCGCAGAGCGCGTGCTCGATCACCGGGTTCATCGGATTGCCCGCCGGCGGTTCGGCGCCGGGGTGGTACGGCGTGAGCGTGTTCAGCGAGACCATCACGCTGCGTTTGCCGTCCTCGGTCACCCCGTTGCCGGTCAGGAAGCCGGGCAGCGCGCCACCGTGGCCCCAGTAGTCGCCACAGGAGGCGGTCGACTTCACCAAGCCGAGCCCGTACGCGCCGAGCCTCGGAGCGGGCACGGTCTTCTTCATCTCGGCCAGCATCGCCGGCGAGAGCACCTTGCCGCCCAGCAACGCCCGCAAGAACTTGTTGCCGTCCTCGGTGGTGCTGTTGATCGACCCGTCCGCTCCCCCGCCCATCGACGGATTCATCAGCGTCACGTCCACCCGTCGCCCGAGCAGCGGCGGATTCGAGCCCTCGACGACGAAGCGGTCGTACGCTCGCGCGTGCGGGGCGGGAATGAACGGCGACGTGTACGGCAACGAGGTCTCACGCAGGCCCAGCGGGCGGACGATCCGGTCGGCGATCTCCTGCTGCCAGTCCCGGCCGGTCACCTTCTCGGTCACCATTCCGGCGAGGACGTAGTTGGTGTTGGAGTAACCCCAGCTCTTCCCGGGCTCGAACGCCGGCGGCTTGCCGACCGCCAGTTTCACCGCCTCCGCCGCGCTGAGCCTGTCGAACCGATGGCGCAGAAAGCCTTTCTCCGTGGCGATATCGAGTTCGGCCATGTAGTCGTGCAGACCGCTGGTGTGCTGCAGCAGTTGCCGGACGGTGATGGCCCCGCCGTCGTTGCCGTTCCCGCGCACCACGCCGGGCAGCCACTTCTCCACGGTGTCTTCCAGGGAAAGCCTGCCCTCGCCGACGAGCTGGAGCATCGTCGCGGACAAGAAGGTCTTGCTGAAGCTCGCGATCCGGAAGTGCCCGTTCCACGGCACCGGGGTCTTGGTCCGCAGATCACCGTAACCGCTGCGCACCTTGACACTGCCCTTCGCCGCGCTCAGCTCGACCAAGACACCCGGCGAACCGTTCTCCACGAGTGTGTCGGCGTCGCGCTGCAGGGTCCGGTGCAACGTGTTTTTCGAGTACGGCGTCGCGGACGCGGCGGCCGGGGAGATGAGCGTAGCCGCGCAGAGTGCGGCAATGACCACTGAAGTCCGTTTCATACCGGTAAAACTACGAAGGATCACCTAGTCTGGCATCAGCTTCAAGGACGATGCCGCGTACCTCCACAGTAGGAACCACGGGCAGGGCCGTCTCAGGGTTTGAGGTCCATCCGCAGGAATTCGGTGACGCGGAGCAGTTTCGGCGGACGACCGACACCGTCGGGGAACTCGTCTTCGCCGACGAGCCGCGGGCCGACGAGTTCCACTTCCCGCCCGTCGATCCGAAGCCGCGCCTCGCGTGCCGCCATGATGTTCCGCACCCAGTCCGCGTCCGGGCCGTACACCGGGACGAACAGGTAGCCGCCGTCGACGGGATGCGCGTCGAGCGGCGTGCGGTGGGTCTTTCCCGAGGCGCGGCCGACGTGGATCAGCACCGGGTACTTCCCGCCGGCGATCGCGCGGGGATTGAACACCCGTTTGTTGACGTGTCCCCACCATCTCGGCATCGGCATCGGGCTCTCCTCTCGATGGCCTTACGTCCGTAAGGCTGGCTTACACCTGTAAGGTTGTCAAGGTGCCGCCTCGCCGATCACTCACCAAAGAACGCGTACTGCGAGCCGCGATCGAGGTCGCCGATCGCGGCGGCGTCGAGGCGATGACGATGCGGCGGGTGGCGCAGCACCTTGGCGTGGAGGCGATGTCGCTGTACCACCACGTGCCGAACAAGGACGCGATCCTCGACGGCGTCGTCGACGCGGTGTTCGCGGCGATCGAACTGCCCGGCCCCGAAGACGGCGATTGGCGCGACGCGATCCGCGCACGCGCTTCGTCCGCACGCGCGGTCCTGTCGCGGCACAGCTGGGCACTCGGTCTCATGGACTCCCGCCGCAATCCCGGGCCGGCGACGCTGCGCCACCACGACGCGGTCCTGGGTGTCTTGCGACGGGCGGGATTCACGCTCCCGATGGCGGTGCACGCCGTCTCTCTCATCGACAGCTACATCGGCGGATACGTGTTGCAGGAGTCGAGTCTCCCGTCGAGCGACGACCCCGCGAAGGTGGCGGACGACATCCTGGAGAACCTGCCGCGAGACGAGTTCCCTTATCTGGCCGAGGTGATCTCCGGACACGCGATGCGGCCCGGCTACGACCACACGAGCGAATTCGCCTTCGGGCTGGAGCTCATCCTGGACGGACTCGAGGCCCGCCGGAAATGATTCAGATCACGAGGGCCAGCCGCGCGACCGGCGGCAGCGGCACCTGTTCCGGTACGGCCCGGAAAGACTGGATCACCAGCGCGGCGAACCGCCGGGACGCGGCGACCTGCGCGGCGGGCGAAGCGGCCTGGATCCCGTTGTTGGCCATGAGCATGAGGATCAGATCGTCGAGCACGAAGTCGGAGCGGAGTCTCCCGGCGTCCTTGGCCCGGCCGGCCAACTCGGCGATCGCCTTGAGCGCGTAGTCGCGGTCCGCGGTGAAATCCACCGCCTTGGGAAAGGCCGACACGAAGGCCGCGGTGAAACCCCTGTCACGCGAGTGCAGCTCGCAGATCTTCTCGATCACGGAACACAAGCCACGCCAAGGATCCGGATCGGCGAGCCCCTCGTCGACGACGACGTGACACATCCTCATCTGGTCGGCGAAGGCCTCCGTCGCCAGGATCTCCTTGGTCGGAAAGTGGCGGTACAGCGTGGCGGGGCCGACTTCGGCACGGCGCGCGACCTCCCGCATCGGCACGTTCAATCCTTCGGCGGCGAACAACGCGCGAGCCGCTTCGAGGATGCGTTCGCGGTTGTCCAAGGCATCCGAGCGCGGGATCCGAGACAAACGACTGGTCACCACTCTCACTTTAGCCAAAACGGACGGGGGCGTCCGTTAGCGTCGGCCGCCGGTGATCAACGACCAGGAGACGAAGATGCGAGCAGTCGAGATCCGGAAGTTCGGCGCCCCGAGGGCCTTGCCGTGATCGAGGTACCCTCTCCCGTTCCCGCCGCGGGAGAAGTGCTGATCAGCGTGGAAGCGATCGGCGTCGGCGGCGTCGACACCGTGATCCGGAGCGGGGCCCTCGCCGGTTTCGGCTTCCGGGAAGGACATGTTCCCGGCAACGAGGTGGCTGGCACCGTCAGCGCGGTCGGCGCCGGGGTCGATCCGGCCTGGACCGGGCGGCGCGTCTGGGCGTTCACCGGTGAGAGTGGCGGCTACGTCGAGGGGACGGCCCTCCCGGTCGAGAAGGTCTTGCCCCTCCCCGGCGACCTGTCCGCCACGGACGCGGTGGCGCTCGGGACCTCCGGCATGGTGGCCCATTTCGGTCTCGCCCACGCCCATTTCGCCCCCGGCGAGTCCGTGCTGGTGCGCGGGGCGGCGGGCAGCATCGGGATCATGACGGTGCAACTCGCGGCGGCGGGTGGCGCGAGCGCCGTCGCGGTCACGACGTCCTCGGCCGAACGCGGCGACCGCCTGCGCGCACTGGGTGCGACCCACGTGCTCGACCGTTCCGGTGGCGGGGACGGGCCCGCGGGCTACGACGTGATCATCGACATCGTGTCCGGTGTGGCCATGCCTTCCTTCTTCGACAGGCTGAATCCGAACGGCCGGATGGTGCTCGTCGGCGTGGTGGCGGGCATGCCACCGGCGGACTTCGACTCGAAGCTGATGGCGACGTTCCGGAAGTCCCTCTCCTTCGCCGCGTTCAGCGCGGATTCGATCCCGGAGGCGGATCGGCGCGTAGTGGAGGCGGACCAGTTCGCCGCGGCGGCCCGTGGTGAGCTGCGCCCGGTGGTACACGAGGTGCTTCCGCTGGAGAAAGCCGTGCTGGCGCACCGGAAGATGGACGACGGCGAAGTGTTCGGCAGGATCGTGCTGACGCCGTAGTCCTGTCCTTTGTGGAGTGCGCGTCACCCGGTCAGTGCACTTTTCCCCATTGCGTGCGCGCTCGCACTAGGCTGCCCACTCGTGCCCGATCCGATGACCGAGGGAGCCCGCTTCACGGCTGTCGGCCTGCGGCCGCTCTCCGACGACGAGGGCACCGGCGCGTACTGCGTGAACGACGCCGGGACGATCGTGGGCGAGTCGGGGTCGCGGCCGGTGCGCTGGGATCGCGATGGAAGTCCGACCCTCTTGCCGGTCCTCGACGGCTTTTCCGGCGGCCGGGCGGTCAGCGTCAACGCCGCGGGCGTCATCGCGGGCTCGCTCTACCTCGGCGAACACCTCCGGCCGGTGCGCTGGCTGCCCGACGGCCGGGTGCACGCGCTCGAACTCGCCGCCGGCATGGTCTCCGGTACGGCGTGCCGGGTGAACGAACGCGGATCGATACTGGGGAACGTGATGTGGCCGGGCTACCGCTGGCGAGCGCTGCGCTGGGAACCCGGCGGCGAGGCCGTCGAACTCGGCACTCTGCCGGGCGGAGGCGAGACCCAGGCTCACGACCTGAACGGGCTGGACGAGGTCGTCGGATCGGCCAGGAACGGCACGGGGCTCCGGACCGCGGTGCGCTGGACGCCCTCGGGGAAGATCAGCAAACTGCCCCCGCCCCGCCGTGCGACGGCCTGCGGTATCACCGACGCCGGCGCCATCCTCGGCGACGGGGTCGTGTGGAACCGGGACGGAGGCACCGTCCTGCTGACCGGGGAACCGGAGTTCCGCGCGGGACAGGTCGTCCGGATCACCGGACACGGTGTCGCGATCGGCTGGGGTGTGACGCCGGACCGGCACGGCACCTGCGCGCGCTGGGATCGCGACGGACGGCCCACCGTGCTCCGGCCCCTGCCGCCGGACCTCGCCAGCACGTGTTTCGACATCGACGAAGCCGGGACGGTCGTCGGCGAATCCGGGAGCGAGGGAACGGTGCGCCCGGTCCGCTGGGACGCCGACGCGACACCGTACCCACTTCCGTCGCCTCGCGGCATCACGGCGATCGTGGCCCAGCACATCAACGCCTGCGGCACTGTGATCATCGGCTACGGCTTCGCCGCGGACACCTCCACCTATCGCGGGATCGCCTGGCACCGCACGTGATTCGACGGTGCGTCAAGCGGTCGCGAGGTCGATCGCGCGCCGCATCGCCTCGTCGAGCGGCGTCCCGAGGCGAAGGGCCGTTCGCCCGGCGGCGAAAACCGCGCCGGTGACCGCGCCGACGACCGCCGCGGCGTCGATCTCGTCGAGTTCGCCCTCGCAGGCTTGGCACAGCGCGGCCGAAAGCCGCTGTTGAGCGTCGAACGCGCGCCGCAGCATCGTCGCGCGCAACGACGGCACCGACGTGATCAGGTCCAGCCGGATCCGCTCCGGCTCGGCCGCCGGATCGCGCGGCCCGGCCCCCGCCTCGGCGAGCATCCTGAGCATCGCGCGCCGCAGCAGCCGAGGCGCCGCCTCGCCCGCCTCGCGCGCCGCGAGGACGTCCAGCCCCGCGCGCAGGATGTGCTCGCCGTCGTCGGTAAGGACCAGGTCTTCCTTCGTCGCGAAGTGATTGAAGAACGTCGCGGTCGACACCTCGGCGGCCGCGGCGATCTCGGCGGTGGTCGTCCGGTCGTATCCCTGCTGCTCGAAGAGCCGGTACGCCGTCTCGATCAACGCCTTCCGGGTGCGCCACTTCTTCCGTTCCCGCAAGCCCACCGGTTCGCTCATGACGACAGCTTACTGGATCCGAACCAAAATTAGAGCTACTCTAATTTTAGAGTGAGTCTTACTTCTGGAGGAGAAGCCCATGACCATCGACGCGTTCCTGGACCGGTTGGAGTACCGCGACCCCGTCCGGCCGGATCTCGCCACGCTGCGGAACCTGCACCGGGCGTGGCGGCTGCGGGTCCCGTACGAGAACTTCGACGTCCAGCTGGGCAGGCCGATCTCGCTCACCCCGGAGGCGCTGATCGACAAGTTCGCGCGCCGCGGCCGCGGCGGGCTCTGCTACGAAATGAACGGCGCGCTCGCACTTCTGCTGCGGGCCGCCGGGTTCACCGTGACCATCGTGGAAGGCGCCGTCCTGCGCGCGACCCGTGGCGAGGGTCAATGGGGCAACCACATCGCCCTGCTGGTCGACGTCGACGGCGAATCCTGGCTCGCCGACACCGGGATCGGGGACGCGTTCCTCGAGCCGCTGCCGTTACGGGAGGGCACGCACTGGCAAGGAGAACTGGAGTTCCGGATGGAACGCCTCGACGACCGAACCTGGCGGATGCACCACCATCCGGGCGGCACGATCGACTCGTCCGACTTCCGCACCGCACCCCGGGACATCACCGAGTTCGCCGAACGGGCACGAAACACCTCGCCGGACTCCGCGCTCGCCAAAGTGCTCGTGGCGCAACATCATCGCGACGGCCGCGAGCTGGCCCTTCGCGCCCGCACGGTCAAGCGCGGCGACGCCGACCGCAGCACACTGTCCACTCTCGACGAATTCGCCGAGACACTGCGGGAATTCCGTATCCCGCTGGAGGACTTCAGCGCTGACGAGCTGGCGGCGCTGTGGGCCAGGACCGAAGAGCAGCACGAAGTCTGGCTGGCCATCCAGGCGCACGTCGCGCGAGCCTGACCTCGCGCTGCGGTGGTGGTTCGGGAGCCGGCCGGGTCCCGAACCACGACCCTTGCCACTCACGGCCTCAGTCGCGCCAACGGTTGTTGAGGAAGGCGTCGTCCTCGTCGTCCGCCGGTGCCGGACGTGCGCGGGGAGCGCGCCGGGGGGTGTCCCGCCCGGCGGGGGCGGGCGGCGCCTCCGAAGCGAACGGAGCCGCCATGTCCACCGGGTCGTCTCCGAACGCCGACCCGGCACCCGGCTCCGCGTGCGACCGGTCGGTGCTCCAGCCGGACTTCGTCTTGCGCTGCCCCAATTCCCGCCGGTGCTCGACGTAGCGCTGGGCGGTTTGGACCTGTTTGGTCATGAACTCCTGCGCGCTGGCCTTGATCTCGCCGGCGCGCTGATCCCGCAGCGCCCGGCGCTCCGCCTGCTCGCGGACGAGGCCATCCAGGGTCGCCTTCATACCGGTGGTGTCATCGGCGCTCATCTGTTCTCCCCTGCCCCGGCTCACCGCTTACGGGTGACCGACTGATCCTCATCGTCCAGCAGCGAGCCGGTGATCCGGCCGGTGGGTTCGTTGATCTGGTCGAACACCTCACCCTCGATCCGGTACGCGCGGTTGCTCCGTTCCTGGTCGCCGCCCGCACCGCCCGCTCCACCGGCGCCCATGCCGCCCATCGGCGGCATCGCGCCACCGCCGAACGACTGGCCGGCGGGTCCGCCCATCGGGGCCGACGGCGCACCCGAAGCCACGGGTTGCGGCTGGTGGGTCGCGCCACCGCCGGTGTGCAGCCCCTCGGACAACGACTGGCCCGTCGCGGCTTCGAAAGGCATTGAAGGAGCTGCAGGCATCGAAGCGCTTCCGCCGCCCCCGCCACCGGAACCGCCACCGCTGACGTCACCGGCGGCGATGCCGTCAGGCACCGTTCCGCCACCACCCTCGTGCGGGGTGAACGCCGGACGGGGCTCGGGCTGCGTCGTGCCGGTGACGGGAGTGAGCGGCTGCGCGGCCTTGTCCGCGAGGGATTTCTCCTCGCCGAGCGTGTACGTGGTCGGCTTGCCGGTGCCGTCGTCGACGGTGACGACCGTCGGCCCGGACGGTCCGTCGGGACGTTCGGCGGTGATCTTCACATCGCCGTCCTGGATGTGGATCTTGCCGTCCGGACCCGGGCGGTGGACGTCGTCCTTGTCCGGCTTGCCGTCGTCCGGCCCCGGAGTGGAGCCCAGTTTGGACTCGTCGCCGTCGCCGGTCCAGTCGAGCTTGAAGTCCTTGGCGGGCCCGGAACCGTCGCCGACCTTGATCTCCATCTCGCCGTCTTTGTCCGGCTCGGTCATCTCGAAGGTCGTGTCGCCCTGCTTGACCTTGAGAGTCTCGCGTTCGCCGTCTTCGGCCTTGTCGCCGTCTTCGCCGGGTTTGTCGCCGGTCAGCTTGTCGCCGTCTTTTCCGGGCAGCTCGTCGTCGAGCTTGTCCAAGGCATCGGAGGCCTTCTTCTTCGCCTCTTCCGCGGCCTTCTCGTCGGCAGTCTTGGAATCGGTGTCCTTCGAATCGCTGTCACCAAGGCCGCCGGGGGCGTCGCCCATCTTGTCCAGCGCTTCGGATGCCTGCTTCTTCGCGTCCTCAGTGGCCTTCTCGGCCGCCGCCTTGGCCTCGGCGGCGGCGTCCGTGTTGCCGCCACCACCCGGGCCACCACCGGTGCCGCCACCAGGACCGGAACCGCCGGAACCGCCGAGGTCGGCACCGGTGGGACCGTCACCCAGCTTGCCCAGCGCTTCGGACGCCTGCTTTTTCGCGTTCTCGGCCGCCGCGGCGGCCTGCTTCTTCGCCTCTTCGGCCGCGGCCTTCTGCTCGTCGCCGTTCGACGGCGGCGGAACCGAGCCCGAGGGCGACGTCTGGTCCTTGTTCGCCTCCGGCCCGCCGCCGAGACCGCCACCGGGGCCGCCGCCGGAGCCGCCCGGCGTTCCGCCCGTGCCGCCCTCCGGAATGTTCACCTCGGGGACCGGCGGAGGCTTGACCTGACCGCCCGGGCCGGAACCGCCCGGCCCCGACCCACTCGGGCCCGAGCCGCCACCCGGACCGCTGCCCGAGCCGCCCTCCGGGCCGCCGCCAGGGCCGCCACCCGGTCCACCGCCGGAGCCGCCGGTGAAGTCCGGGCCGTTGCCCGGCCCACCACCGGGCCCACCACCAGTGCCCGGGCCGCCGCCGGTACCGCCACCGGTACCCGGGCCGCCACCGGTACCGCCGCCAGGGCCTCCTCCCGGACCGCCCTGTCCACCGGTGAAGTCCGGGCCCTTGCCACCGGGACCGCCGCCCGTGCCGCCAGGTCCGCCACCCGTGCCACCGGGACCGCCCGCGCCACCGGCACCGCCCTTGTCACCGGCGCCTTCGAACTCGTTCTTGACCTTGCCCATGACCTTGTCGAGCTCGTCGTAGGCCTGGTTGACGAAATCCTTGGTTTCTTTGCAGGACTTGGCGAATCCCTCGTAGATGATGGTCCACATCTCGGGGATGAACTGCCGCTGGATCCACTGCTTGGCGAGGTCCTGGCCCGCCTTCTTGAACTCGTCGTCGTCGCAGCAGCCGTCGTTGTTCAACTGCTGGACCAGGTTGGAGCCGAAGTTGACGTCCATCCAGCCCGCGATAGCGCCAAGGTCCTCCTTGCCGCTCTTCTCACCGGCGGCGATGGCGATGACCTTCTGCGCCATCGGGAAGTCCGCTTTGCCGACGATCTCCTTGTAGAGGTCGATGACCGTGTCGGCCTTGCCCTTGCACAGTTTGAACACCGTGGCGGTGGTGTGCAGCGTCGCTTCGCTCGCGTTGTTCAGCGTCTGGGAGAGCTTCTTGGCCTTCGGGAGGATCTTCTCGCTGTAGTTCTCCGACGAGGCGTCCGCGGCTTTTCCGGTCCAGGTCCCGTAAAGGGTGTTCAGCTGGGAGCCGGTGTCGTCGATGGCCTTGTCGATGGTCGTCGACCCGGTCTTGAAGTGGGCGGCGTCGTCGACGAAGTTCTTGAAGCTGATGCCGCGCTGCTCGTCGAACGGCTTCTTGATGTCCTTCTCGAAGTCGAGCGCGCGAGTGGTACCACGGCAGTCTTCCGGGAGCTTCGCCAGCAACGAGCCGAAGGTCTCGAAGACCTTCAGCGCGGGCACGGCGGCGTCGAAGATCTCGTCCGACGTCTTGGTCCCGGCGCCTTCCGCGGTGGGTTCCTTGGTGCCGTCGAGTTTCTTGTTGCCTTCGTCGACGGCCTTCTTCTCCGCGTTACGGTTGAAGCTGGCCTGATCGCCCGCGCCTTTCGCCTCCTTGAAGACCTTGTCGACGTCGTCGTCGTAGGGCAGGAACGGATGGGCGTTGTAGGAAGCCATGTACTTCTCGGCTTCCTTGCGCTTCTGCTTGATCTCCTCCGGCTCCTGGTCCGCCGTCCACGGCGGGGGCGCCGGATGCGTCCGCATCCACGAGCCGATGAGCTGGGTCTTCTTCTCGGCGGGAACGGCCGGGTCGTCGAGGACGGCTTTGACGTCGGTCCAGGTGGTTTCGGTGGCCACTAGCGCATCCCCGTCTCGGTGATCTTGTTCCTCTGCTCGTCCTCATTGGTGCCGTAGGCGGTGCCGGCGGTGCCGAGGTTCGTGCCGAACGAGCCGAGCGTGGTGCTGTACCCCTGGACCGACGCCCACAACGCCGCCACCCCGTCGGTGTACTTCTTCGCGTGGTCGCCGTGAGCCTGGCCGAAGCCGGCCGCGTTCACCGGCGTACTCGACAGATCCGGATTGTCCTCGAGCAACTGCTCGGTCAGCTTTCCGATGTTCTTCGACGCCGAAGAAAGCGCCTCGGTCGCCGCGGTGAAGCCCCCGCTCATTCTTTTCAGCGCCTTTCGTCGGATTCGCCGGCATTTCCGCCGAGTGCCTCTGCGAGGACTTCGGCCACCGACCCGATGTCGGTGAACCGGTCCAGCTGGTCCAGATCGATCCTCACGTCGTGGTAGATCTCCAGCGCCGATAGGAGTCTTATCCGTCCTTTGGAGTCGATGCCCAGCTCTTCGAGTGGTGCGTCGAACTCGATTTCGGCGGGATCAAGCCGAAAAGTCTCGCTGACGACCTTCACGACCTCCGCGCGGTGATCACCCACGGGGCCGACTATAACGCGCCCTCGCCGCCGCACGCGCGACCTTGCCACTGGAAGTGCGCGGAAGGTCACCGGAGGGAACCAGACGTACCGATCGCAACGTCAGATCATGTTCCCGTGACACCGCGCGCAATACCACTCTGGTGACTTCTTTGACATCGGCTTCGGCGTTCTTTGCCCATTCGGCTACCACCATCGCCCCTTCGCCCATTTCGTCCGAGATTCCGAAGGCGGCGACACGATCGCGGCGGATCGCCGGATGCGCTTCCCCCGCCACCGCTTCGATGTCCTGCGGATGGAAATTGCGGCCGTCGATGACGATGAGGTCCTTGAGCCTGCCGGTGATGTAGAGGTCGCCGCGGTGGAACACGCCGAGGTCACCGGTGCGCAGCCAGCCGCCGAGGCCGTCGAGTTCGCCCGCGAACGCGGCCTCGTCGCCGCGGCCCCAGTACCCCGCGGCGACGTTCGGTCCGTGGATCCAGATCTCCCCGGCGAGGCCGTCGGGCTGTGCCACCCCGTCGCGGACGATCCGCACCCGCTGTCCGAGCGGACGGCCGACCGAGACGAGTTCTTGGCCGTCGGGCACCTCGATCGCCCGGCCCTGTGCGAGGGCCTCCCTGTCGAAAACCGCGCCCCGTGGCCCTTCGGCCCCCGCGCTGGCGACGTACACAGTGGCCTCGGCCAGGCCATAGGACGGACGATGCGCTTCAGACCGGAATCCGCGCGGGCCGAAGGCTTCCAGGAACCGCGCGACCGTACGCGGCCGCACCGGCTCGGCACCGTTGAGCGCGACCCGGACGTCGGAGAGGTCGAGCTCGTCCCCTGCCTCGCCGGCGGCTTCGACGGCCAGGTCGAAGGCGAAGTTCGGCGCGGCGGTGAACACGGCCGGGTGATCGGCGAGCTGACGGAGCCATCGCGCGGGCCGGTGCACGAACTCGGCGGGCGACATGAACACCGCTCGCGCTCCCGCGTGGACCGGCAGGCAAAGCAGCTGGATCAGGCCCATGTCGTGGAAGAACGGGATCCAGCCGGCGCAGGTCGTGTTCTCGTCGACGGCGTAGGCGCGGCTCGCCTGCCAGCACGCCGCGGCGACCGCCCGGTGCGGGATGACGGCACCGGCGGGCTCCCGGGTCGACCCGGACGTGTACTGCAGGTAGGCGGGGCTCTCGGAGGTGACGGGGAGCGGATCGATGCCCGGCCCGGAGAGTTCGTCGACCACGATCAGCTGCTCAGGTGTCCCGACCTCGCGCACCTTCACGGCGGCGGCAGCGGAGGTCAGCCACACCCTCGCGTCGCAGTCCGCCAGCACACCGGTGAGCCTGCCTCGCTGGGCAGGGCTGCCCGGAGCCATCAGCGGTACGGCCACCAGGCCGGCGGCGAGCGCCCCGAAGAACGCCAACGGGTAATTCAGGTCCTGGCCGGTGAGGACGGCGGCGCGATCACCCGGCCGTGTGACCTGACGCAGCGCCCCGGCGACCACTCGCACCCGGGAGACGAACTCCGTCCAGGTGACCGTGTGGTCCAGACCGGCGCCGTGGTCCTGATGTGTGAACAGCGGGCGCGGGTCGGCTTCGCGAGCGAACAGCCGCTCGACGATCGAGGTGCGCAGCACCTGTTCCGGCACATCCTCCGGCGACGCGGTCATATCCGGCAACGTACTGGAACCACCGGGAGGGCGCTCGGAGGGCCCGCGTGACCGACCGTCCTAAGTAGACAATCCCGGGCGTGATCCGCCGGTATTCGCTCTTGTGAATTCCGGACAGAAGACCGGACATTTCTCGCCCTTTCACCGACCTCGGCCGCACACTCGGCGAGCAGTGTGTTTCTTTCCCCCGGCCTTGGAGGACTAGACCATGCGTCGAAGAATCGCCCTGGCAGTCGGCGGCGCCGCCGTCCTGACCGCGAGTCTCACTTCCGCCGCCCTCGCCCCGATCGCGCAGGCTTCCCCCGGACTGATCGCCGCCATGCAGCGGGACCTGGGGCTCACCGCCGCGCAGGCCTCGACCCGGCTCACCCAGGAAATGACCGCCTCCCGGGTGCTGCCCGGCGCCCAGCGGGCCGCCGGTGCGGCGTTCGGCGGCGCCTGGTTCGATCCGGCGCGCGGCGAACTCGTCGTCGGGGTGACCGATCCCGCGGCGGCCGCCGCCGTCCGGCAAGCCGGTGCCGAACCCGCCGCGGTCGCGATCAGCGCGGCCCGGCTCGACGCGGCGAAGGCCGAGGTCGACTCCTCGACCAAGACCCGGCCCGCCCCCGCGGCCGTCAGCGGCTGGCGTGCCGACCCGCGCAGCGGCAGTGTCGTGGTCGCCGTCCGCCCGGGCGCACACGGCGCCGACGTCGACGAATTCCTCGCCAGGGCAAGGAAATCCGGTCCGGTCACGGTGGTCACCGCACCCAAGGCCGAACCGTTCGCGGCGGGCACCGTCGGCGGCGACCCGTACTACATCAACGGGAACACCCGCTGCTCGATCGGCTTCTCCGTCCACGGCGGATTCGTCAGCGCCGGCCACTGCGGCGGCAACGGCAGCCCGGTAGCCGGCTGGGACGGATCGGCGATGGGCAGCTTCGCCGGTTCCTCCTTCCCCGGCAACGACTACGCGTTCATCCGGATCGGCAACGGCTGGTGGACCGCACCGGTCGTACTCGGCTGGGGCACGGTGAGCGACGCGCTCGTCCGCGGATCGTGGGTCGCGCCGGTGGGCACCTCGGTGTGCCGGTCCGGTTCGACCACGCACTGGCACTGCGGCACCGTGCTCGGGCACAACGAAACGGTGAACTACTCGCAAGGCGCGGTGCACCAGATGACCCGCACCAACGTCTGCGCGGAACCCGGCGACTCCGGCGGCTCCTTCATCACCGGTGACCAGGCGCAGGGCGTCACCTCCGGTGGCTGGGGCAACTGCGGTTCCGGCGGCGAAACCTGGTTCCAGCCGGTGAACGAGATCCTGCAGACCTACGGCCTGTCGCTCGTCACCGCCTGAAGCGTCATCGGCGCCGGCACCCCCGCCCAGCTGGATGACAACCTCGGCGCGCTGGATGTCGAGTTCACGTCCTCGCAACTGGCCAGCCTCGACGAGGCGAGCGTGATCGCGCCGCGCCGTTGACGTCACGGTTGTCCCAGCGCCACCAGGGACCACATCGGCGGGTAGTGAGGGCCTCCTTCCCTACCTTCAGGGTAGGCAAGGAGGCCCTCACGGACCGGTGCGCTTCCTCGGGGACTCGCATAAGGACTCCTTCCTGTACCTAGGCGCAAGTCGGAAGTTCGTGTGGTAATTCGGCGTGGTGCCGAAGGATGGGGTGACCGTGCCGCGAAAGCCACTTTCGCGACCCCAGGCGTCGCGAAAGTGGCTTTCGCGACGCACCTCATACCCCCGGGCCAGGCGCGAAACGGCCGGCTATCGATACGGATTAACGGCGCGAATTTCCGGCGCAGGACACTAGGCGCAAGGAAGGCGCAGTCGTCGCGGCTGGTGACCCTCTCGGCCCCGACGCTCACGCCTTCTCGCGTGCGAGATTCCCGAACCGACGGGAACAGTTCCCCTACCTGCCGGGCAAGATCCGAACTTAGCCTTCGGTCACCGGTCGGCCACGTCGGCACCACCTCCCCATGGACTGGACCCGCGCCGGTAAGTCTCGTGAACCACCGCGGGTATCCGACTCTGGAGGATGTGTGACTGAGCGAGAAGTCGACGTATCGGCGATCGGCGGCCGGGCGAAGCCGGGCGGGTCCGCATGACCGGCGCCACGAGGACCGGCGTCTTCGCGGTACTGCGGTCGACCCCGGCGCCCGTCAGGTATCTGCTCGGCGGTGTGCTGGTCAACCAGCTGGGCGCGTTCGTGCAGACGTTCCTGATCCTGTACCTGACGTTCCGGGGGACCTCGGTCGGTTTCGCCGGGGTCTGCCTCGCCGCGTACAGCGTGGGGGCGATCTTCGGCGCCATGCTCGGCGGCGAGCTGACCCACCGGTTCGGTGGCCGCGCCACGATCGTGACGGTGATGACGTGCGCGGCGCCGCTCGTCGCGTCGATCCCGCTGGTCCGGGGCACGCCTTGGGCACTGGTCACGGCGGTCGCGCTGTCCGGGCTGGCGATCCAGGCGTACCGGCCGGCGGCCGCGGTGCTGCTCGCGGAGTACATGCCGGAAGAGCACAAGGTCATGGGCTTTTCGATGATGCGCATCGCGCTGAACATCGGTGCGGCCGTGGCGCCGCTGATCGCCGCCGTGGTCATCCAGGTGAACTGGGATCTGCTGTTCTGGCTGGACGGGATGACGGCGGCACTGTGGGCGTTGCTGGCGTTCGTGTTGCTGCCGAAGGGAAGCAACACCCCGCACGAGGCCGAAGCCGACGCTCCTCCCGCGCTGAGCGCTCGCGCGGTGTACGCGACGATGATCCGGGACACCCGGTTCCTGTGTTATCTGGTGGCGGGCCTGTTCGGCATGATGATCTACGCCGGCTGGGTCGCGGTGCTGCCGCTGAACATCGTCGACGCGGGCTATCCGGTGGGGCTGTACAGCACGGTGCTGGTGATCTCCTCGGTTGTGCTGATCACCTGTGAACTGAAGATCACCACCTACATCGTCCGGATCCCGAAGAATCTCGCCGGTCTGTTCGGCAACCTGGTGAGTGCGCTGGGATTCGCGCTCTACGGGCTGATCGCGCAGCATCAGTTCTTCGTGATCGCCGGAGCCTTGCTGGCGGTGTCCGGGCTGATGATCCACGGACCGAGCACGGCCTCTCATCCGGCGACTTTCCCGGTGGAGCTGAGAAGCCGCTACATCGCGACCAAGGAGACGTTGTCCGGGGTGGCCGCGACGATCGGGCCGGTCCTGGGGCTGTTCCTCTGGAGCGAATTCGGTGGCCCGGGTTTCTGGGGGTTCTGCGCGGTGCTGTCCGTCATCGCCGGATCGATGCACATCTACGGCCTCAAATCACCACCCGTGGTGGAAAAAGTGGCCGAACCCGAACCGGAAGTCGTGGGAGAGCGACCATGAACGAAGCCAACGGTGTCCTGCTGATCATCGGCAGTGGACTGAAGCTGTACCGCGAGTACCTGGTCTCGTCCATCCATCGATGCGCCCGCGAGGCCGGACTCGGCCTGGTGCTGCTGAACAATCTCAAACCCACCTGGCAGCACGCGTACTTCGACGAGATCGTCCACACGGACGTGTTCGACGCGGACGAGATGCTCGCCGCCGCCCGCGAGGTGGCCGGACGGCACCGGATCGCCGGCCTGATGTGCTGGGACGAGCCGGTCGTGCTCGCCGCGGGGGAACTCGCCGCCGAACTCGGGGTCCCCGGGCTGAGCGTGGACGGCGTCCGCGGTTGCCGCGACAAGAACCGCACCCGCACCGTGCTGACCGCGGAAGGGTTGCCGCAGCCGGGATACGCCCTGACCACCGGGCTCGACGAGGCCCGTGCCGCCGCCGCCCGGATCGGGTATCCGGTGGTGCTCAAGCCGAGGGCGATGGGCGCGAGCATCGGCGTGGTGTACGCCGCCGACGAGTCCGAAGTGGACGCGGCGTTCGGGGTCGCCATGGGCGCCGCCACCGTCGACCAGAGCCGCTACGGCGGCGGCGCGATCGTGGAGGGTTACGTCTCCGGGCCCGAGATCAGCATCGACGCCGCCGTGTACAAGGGCGAGTACCTGCCGATGTTCGTGGCCCGCAAGGAAACCGGCGACCAGCCGTACTTCGAGGAGACCGGGCACGTCGTCGACGCCGGCGATCCGCTGCTGCACGACACCGAACTGATGGACGTCCTGGCGCGGGCGCATCGCGCGCTCGGCGTGGAGGACGGCATCACCCATTCCGAGGTCCGGCTGACCGACCGCGGCCCGCTGATCATCGAGATCAACGGACGCCTCGGCGGTGACCTGATCCCGTTCCTCGGCCGGACCGCCACCGGTCTCGACCCCGGCGAGATCCTGTTCGCCGTGGCGACCGGGCGACGGCCGGTCATCGCCCCGACCCGGCACGCGGTCGCCGGGATCCGGTTCGGCTACCCGGATCACGACTGCCTGGTCCACGAAGTCACGGTCCCCGCCGAAGCGCCGGGCCTGGTCGTCGCGTCGCCGATGGTCGACCCGGGAAGCACCCTGCGGCTGCCGCCCGGCGGCTACATCGCCCGGCATTCGTTCGTGGTGTGCGAAGCCGATGACCGGGAGACCTGCGCCCGGCGACTGGACGCGGCGGCCGCACTGGTGCGGGTCGACGCCGATCCGGTGGACCCACCAGCACCCGGTACCGCGTTCGAGATGCCCGCCGGGCTGCTCGACGTCGACGAACACGAGGGAGTTTCCGCATGACCATGACCGAACCCGTCCGCACCGACAGGCCGCTGACCGGCGCGCAGATCCTCGCGAACGCGAAGGCGCTCGCACCGATCCTGCGCGAGCGGGCGGCGGAGATCGAAAAGAACCGGAGCCTGCCCGCGGACGTGGTCGAGTTGCTGCGTGACGCCGGTGTCTTCCGGATCGGTTTCAGCCGCGACTGGGGCGGCCCCGAGATGACCTCGATGGAGCAGACCGAGGTGATCGAAGCGCTTTCGTACGGCGACGCGTCCGTCGGCTGGTGCGCCAAACTCGGCTCGGACATCGGGTTGCACGCCAACTTCCTCGACCAGGACGAAGCCCGCCGGATGTTCACCAGCATCGACATGCACTCCGCCGGCGTGCTCCCCGTGACGGGGCACGCGGAACGTGTTCCCGGCGGCTACCGGCTCACCGGCCGCTGGAGTTTCGGCAGCGGCTCGACGCACGCCGACTGGGTGGCGTCCGGGGCCATGGTGTTCGAGAACGGTGAGCCCTACGCCAGCCCGGACGGCAGCAATCCGCACGAGTCGCGGCTGTTCATGGTGCCCGGCCACGAGATCGAATCCGTCGACAACTGGTACACCCTCGGCCTGTGCGGCTCCGGCAGCAGCGATTACACGATCACGGACGTGTTCGTCCCGGAGAACCACACCCTGACGTTCGACAACCCGCAGGTCCCCAATGGACCGCTGGTGCAGCCGGACGTGATCCAGCGCAGCATGTGCGGCGTCCCGCTCGGCGTGGCGAGGGCCGCGCTGGACTACGTCCGCGGCCTCACCATGGAACGGGTCGACATGCTGAAGGGCTCGCCGTGGCGGATGAGCGGCGTGGCCTGGAAGGACAACGAGCGCATCCAGATCACCCTCGCCGAATGCGAGGCCGACTACAGCACGACACGGGCCGGCGTTTACCAGGCGCTGCAGCGTCAATGGGAGGTCACCGCCGACGGCACCGGCACGCTGGACGATCTCACTCCCGACGAGCGGGTCGCCCCGGCGCTGACCGGCTGGCAGGCCTTCCAGATGTCGAAGCGGGTCGTGCAGCGGCTCTGCGACCTGCTCGGCACCGCGGCCATCCGGTCGGGCGACCCGATGAACCGGTGGCTGCGCGACTCGATGACCATGGCCATGCACCCGACCGCGCGGGACCGCGTCACCCAGACGGTCGGCGCGCATCTGGTCGGTGCCAAGCCGTCCATGCGGTTCATGCTCGGCATCGTCGACAAGCCCAAGACCGAGTCCGATGCGTGAACAGCGGCCCATCCTGATCGTCGGGTTCGTGACGCCGGTGCTGATGGCACTGACCGGCACCGAACCCGACGGTTCGGTCGTCCTCGTCGAGGAGCCGGACGTCATCCGGAAACGGGATCTGCGCACGAGGCTGGCCGGGTCTCCCCTGGTCGGTGAACTGATCGGCTGGGAACACGCCCGGCCCGGCTCCGCCGACGAGTTCTACGTCGCCCATCCGGATCTGGACCCGGTCGCGGTGATCCCGCTGATCGAGTACGCCACCCCGTTCGCCGCCCGGCTCGCCGAACGTTACGGCCTGCCGGGCGCGACCCTGGGGGCCGCGCAGATCCTGCGGGACAAGGCGATGCTGCGGAAGGTCAGCGCGGCCGCCGGGCTGGCCAATCCGGAGAGCGCCACCGTGTCCTCTCCGGAGGACGTGCTGGCGTTCCTTCGCGCCCATCCCGGCCCGGTGGTGCTCAAACCGGCGAACCGGCAGGCCGCGGTCGGCACGCAGATCATCCGTGACCCTGCCGAGGTCGGCCAGGCATGGGCGAGCTGCGTCGAACAGGACGAGGGCATCTTCGTCCCCGACCGGCCGATGGAACTGTCCATGCTGGTCGAGCGGTACGTGCCAGGACCCGAGTACAGCGTCGAGATGCTCGTCCGCGACGGGCGGCAGCTGTTCGCCAACGTCACCGGCAAACAGCTCTATCCCGGCCCGCGGCCGGTCGAGCTGGCCCATATCGTGCCGGCCGACATTCCCGGCGACCTCACCGAGGAGCTCGCGGAACTGACCTGTCAGGTCGTCGAGGCCGTCGGATTCGCCGACGGCATCCTGCACTGCGAGTGGATCGTCTCCGATGGACGGCCGTACCTGGTGGAATGCGCCGGCCGGATCGCCGGTGACGGGATCATGGAGGTCATCGACCGCGCCTACTCGATGGAGCTGTTGCGTTCCTACGTGGCGATGATGCGCGGTGAGATGCTGCCCGAGTTGCCTCGCCGCGCCAAGGGCGGCGCCGCCGTCCGGTTCGTCCCGATGGAGCCGGGCGTGATCGACGCCGTCCTCGGGCTCGAGCAGGCCAGGCAGGTGGAAGGCGTGTTCCTGGTGGACATCCAGGTCAAGCCGGGCCACCGGTTCACCGGGCTGCGCAGCTCGTGGGACCGGACGGGTTTGGTGATGGCCGTCGCGGACAGCCCCGCCGAAGCGTTGCAGCGCGCGGAAAAGGCCGCGGGCCTCATCCGTATCGAAGTCACGTCAGAGGACTGAACACGCGTGAAGGCCCGGCGCTCGGATGAGTGTCCGGTCGGGGGGCTTTCTGCCGACTCCGGATCGTCGTTCCGTGAAGGGCCCCTTGAGGGACTCTGGGTCCCTCAAGGGGCCCTTCACGGAACGGAAACGTCCCCGCCCGGCAGTCACAACTTGAGCGTGTGAAGGCCCCCTTCCCTCGGCTCAGCCGAGGGAAGAGGGCCTTCACGCGCTTCCACTGTGGACGGTCAGCGCCGAAGACGGCGAACCACCGCGGCGGCACCGGCCGCGACGACCGCGGCACCCGAGTACTTCAGGATCCGGTGCTGACGGGTCGCCCGCTGAAGAGCCTTGGCGTACGGAACGGTGGTGTTGGTGATCATCGCGTGCAGCGGCATCCAGCGGTGCCGGAGAACTTTCTCCAGCACGGTGTCGCAGGCGCGTTCCAGGCGGACCGCCGGCGAGCGCACGGTGTCGCGGAGTTCGGCGAAGTTGCGGTGGGACATGTCCGCCAGCGCGTCGGTGTTCGGCTTGCGGCGGGTGTAGTACCTCGTGAGCGCCGCCGCCGTGTCGCCAGGGTGGCGGGAGAGGCTGTCCGTCAGTTCCAGCGCGTCCTCGAAGGCCGAGTTCATGCCCTGGGCCAGGAACGGGTAGACGGCGTGGCAGGCGTCCCCGATCAGCACGACCTTCCCCTCGTGGATCCACGGGGCCGTGCTGACGGTGACGAGATTGAAGGTGGGCCGCCGCAGGAACTCCTCGCCGAGGTCGGGGACCAGCGACAGGACGTCGGGGAAATGGCGGCGGAACAAGGATTCCACGTCCTCCGCGGTCCTCAGCGAGTCGAAACCGTGGGGGCCGTGGAACGGCAGGACACAGGAACAGGTGAAGGAACCGTCGCGGTTGGGGTGGGCGAACATCATGATGTCGCCGCGGGGCCACAGATGGAAGACGTCGTCGGCCATGCGGTAACCGCCGTCCGCGGCCGCCGGGATGTGGAGTTCCCGCCAGCCCCATTCGAGGTAGCGTTGCGAGAACTCCGCGCGCTGTTCGTGGTGCATGGAGCGGCGGACGGCCGAGAACGCGCCGTCCGCGCCCACCACGACATCCGGCTTCACCACGAGCGCCCGGCCGTCGGGGTCCACAAAGGACACCGAGGGCAGGTCACGGTCCACGCCGGTGCACCGCGTGTCGAAAACGAACCTCACCCCGGATACGCGGCTGGCCGCGTCCACCAGGACGGCGCTCAGGTCCTGGCGCTGGATGGCCAGGATGCCGCCTTCGCCGTAGGCCGAGAACCGCAGCCCGCCATCGGGGTTGTGCAGCATCCGTCCGCGCATCGGCACCACGAGCCGTCTCACCTCGTCCGACAACCCCAGGCGATCCAGCGCCGCCAGGCCGCGCCGGGAAAGCCCGAGATTCATGGACGTGGCGGCGCTGGCGGTCTCGCGGGGATCCGGCCTGCGGTCGTACACCGTGACCGTATGCCCTTGCCTGCCCAGCGAAAGCGCCAGGAACGCGCCCGCCATCCCGGCGCCCACAATCGTGAACTCCACTATGCACTCCCCTTGTTCAAGCCTTGACCTCCATGACAGCGCCGAGGATCTCCTCGGCGACGAGCGGCGCGGTGGCGAATCCGGTGCCACCGCAGGCGGGACGGGACCACACCGACGGACGGATCCGGACCAGCATCGGGCCGCCGCCGACGGGATCGGCCGCGTAGTGGCAGTCCCGCACGGCGACGACGGCATAGTCCGCGGCGCCGGTGAGGATCGGTTCGGCGAGCAGCCGATCCGCCCAGTGCCCGCGTTCCCGCTCCGTGGTGGCCACGACCTCCCGGCACACCGCGTCCGAACTGATCTTGAGCAGGGTGCCCCCGCCGGGTGGCAGGAGCCAGGCCGTGCGGGCCGCACCGATCCGGCCGACGCCGGGGGCCGACGTCCACCAGCCCGCCAGCTCCCGCGGCGGCCTCAGGTAGACCATGGTCTGCCGGTACAGCGTGACCGGCTGATCGACCAGTTCGGTGTTCCCCGGTCCCGCCGCGACCAGCACGAGATCCGCGTCCACCACGGTCCCGTCGGCCGCGGCCACCCGATGGTCGCCGACATCGACGACGGCGCATCGCGGCCGCAAGGTCACCGCGGGATGCGCGGCCAGCCATTCGGCCGCCGCGCGCAGGAACCGTTCCGCCAGCAGCACGCCGGCGCCCGCGTCGAGCACCCCGGCGGTCCCGGCGGGGAACACCACGGGCGCCAAGGCGTCCGGCGACACGGCGGCCGCGGGAAGCCCGGCGCGGCCCGCCGTGTCGAACACCGACGCGAGCTCGTCCGGAGTGCCCGCGGTGACCACGCCGACCGGCCGGAAGATCTCCGTCCGCAGCAACGATTCCAGCTCCAGCCAACGACGGCGTGCCTCGGCCATCCGCAGGGTGCCGTCGACGTCGTCCGGACGCAGCACCCGCAGGGCGCGGTGCTGGTCGGACGACGCCGACGCGGGATTCGGGACGGGACCGCGGTCGAACACGGTGACGCGGTGGCCCGCCCGCGCGCAGCCGATCGCGGTCACCAACCCGGTCACCCCCGCGCCGACGACGGCGACCGCGGCCATCAGACGGCCAGCCGCGGCAACTTCTCGGCGACGACCGTGTCCGCGTCCACCTGCCCTGGCAACGTCGTGTCGGGCAGCGCGGCCGCGGCGAGATCGATCAGGATCGGAGCGGCACAACGCAGGAACACGTTCACCTGGTGGCAGAGGTCGCCCGCGGTCTCGGCGGTCGTCGCGGCGGCCAGCCGGTCCAGCCGCCCCAGCTGCTCGGCGAGCGTCGACGCGACGGCGGTCAAGCTGAACCGCTCGAGCCCGTAGCCGTCGGCGAACCGCTCGGTCATCCGCTTCGCCGTCCGCCGCGCGTCGGCGGAGACCGGCAGCGAGCCGCGGTCCACCCACTCGTCGACCACCGCCGCGATCCGGTTCCACGGTCCGGTCAACCGGGTCTCGCTGACCCGCAGCAGCGCCTCGTGGGTGAAGTCGGTGCGCTGGTATTCGGGGCTGGTGGCGCAGAGGTGGAAGCGGATGAGGTCGCGCGGCACCTCGGCGGCCAGTTCGCGGCCGGACACCACATGCCCGCGGCTGGTGGAGAACTTCTCGTTGGCCAGCTCGTAGAACTCGTTGGTGACGTACTGCGCCGGCAGCACGTGGCCGCCGAGCGCGGTGAGCATCGCCGTGCCCACGACCGCGAACGGGTACGTCGCGTCCAGGCCGAGGAAGTACACCACGGTCGAACCGGAGTCCGCCTGCCACAGCTCGTCGTCCGCGGTCAGCACCGCGCCGCGTTTCTCGGCGGCCAGCGCGGTGGTGAACATGCTCCACGGCATGCCCTCCATATGCGGATAGATGACCTGCCCCGGCACCTCGGGGAACGGCGCCGGGATACCCCACGACGTCGGCTGGGTGATCGGGAAGTCCGGCAGCGGCCCCGCCATCGCGGACTCGATGAGCCGGGCCATACCGGGCCGCATCGGGATCCGGGCGAAGTACGCCTCCAGGTCCGCGCGGTACCGCTCCACCGGGAAGACGAGGATGTCCGCCTCCCGGTATTCCGGCTTCTCGTCCGGGCGCAGCGTCGAACGCGGCTCGATCAGGTCGCCGGGGGCGACCGGCAGCCCGCAGCTCTCACAGATCCCGGCGTACCCGTCGGCGAGGCAGAACGGGCAGCCGCCGGTGACGTAGGCGTCCATCAGGTACTCGCCGGTGCTCGGCAGGAACGGGAAACGCACGGTCCGCAGCTCGAGCCTGCCCATCCCGTGCAGGCGATCGTAGAAGTCCATGACGAGTTTGGTGAACCTGTCACCGATACAGCCGAACCCGTCGACCTCGATGCCCATCGCGGTCAACGTCTGCCACACCTGCTCCGCGGAGCGTTCCCGCAGGTCTTCCGGTGTCACGCCGAGCCGCGCGGCAGCGGTGACGATGTAGTTCTGGGTGAAGTGCATGCCGGTGCCGTAAAGGGCTTCCGTGCCGGTCGCGCGGGCGTACCGGGCGCAGACGTCGGCGGCCAGGAACGGACCGGCGAGATGGCCGAGGTGCAGGTCGCCGTTCGCCGTCGGGGCCGGCGAGATCACCACCAGCCGGTTCATCAGGCGGTCCTCGACTCGGCGCCGCGGCGGGCGAGCAGATCGCCGACGATGTCACGGGAACGGTGGGCGAGCACGCTGATCAACGAGTCGGCGATACCGTGCGTCGCCTCGTTGACGCCCTGCAGATACACCGCGCCCCAAGCGGAATCGCCGAGATCGACCCGGTAGCAACGGCTGACCGAGATCTCCTCGAGGCCGACGCTGTCGGCCAGGTCGCGCACCATCGCGGGCATCCGCTGGTCGTAGCCGGTGCCGAGGAGCACCAGATCGCACTGCAACGCCTCGACTTTGCCGCTGGTCCGGTCACGCAGATCGAGGACGATCTCGTCGTCTTCGATCCTGGCGCCGACCACCTCGGTCAGGGTGCGCACGTGCGAACGCTGCACGCCGAGACCGCGCTGCTGGTACAGCGTGGTGTACATGTGGTCGAGGAACGGCGGGGCCGCCCCGGCGTAGTTGGTCAGGCGCATCTCGTCCAGCATCTGTTCGCGGATGTCGGCCGGGCTGTCGTAGAAGCGGTCGACGAACGACGGGAAGAACAGCTCGTTGACGAATTTGCTGGTCTGGTAGTTCTGCGGGCCGATCGACCGCACGATCATGGTGCGGGTGCTGTTGGGCAGATTGTCGTGCAGTGCCATGAACATCTCGGCCGCGCTCTGCGCCCCGCCCACCACGACGGCGCGCAGCGGGGCGTCCGGCGGCAGCTTCGCGATCCGGCGCCGGTACTGGGCACTGTGGATGATCCGATCGGCCGGGAGGTCGGCGAAGACGTCCGGCACGTTCGCGTCCCGGCCGCCGCCCACGACGAGGTCGCGGCAGTGGATCGTGTCCCCTCCGGCGAGCGTCGCGGTCCAGCCGGTGATCGATCCGTCGGTGCCGCGCACGGGTTCGATGCGCTGGACCTTGGCGTCGTACCGGATGCGGACCTTGTCCAGCGACTTCGCGACCCACTGCAGGTAGTCGGAGAACTCCCAGCGGAAGGGGTGGAAGGTGCCCAGGTTGACGAACTCGTCGAGCCGGTTCTCCTGGTACAGGAAGTTGAGGAACGAGAACTTGCTACGCGGGTTGCGCAGGGTCACCAGATCCTTGAGGAAGGAGACCTGGCTGCGCGCCCACGGCATCAGGAGATCACGTTGCCATTTGATGTCCGGGCTCTGCTCCAGCAGCAGCGTCTGCTCGGCGAGCTCCGGATTCCCGGACTCCTCGATGGCCACCGCGAGCGCCAGGTTCGCCGGTCCGGCGCCGATCGCCAGCAAACCCACCTGTATTTCAGTCACAGATACACCCCGTTCGTCCAGAATAGGTTGCCGACACTAAGGATCGGCATTTCCCCGGCGACAGGGTCGCTTTTCCCGCCGGACGGGGAATCTCGGCAAGGTCATCCGCTTCTGCACAAAAGATCGCCCGGCGATAGGGGAATTTCCCCTTTTCCAGAGAGACCACCTGGTCAGCCTCTCCGCTACCCCAAGAGGCTCCGCCGTCTGCCCCATAAGGTAGCGTCACGTTGCCGCATTCGGCCGAGTACCGAAAGCGCGCCGCTTCTTCCCTCTTGACCGCCCAGGTCCGCACCGGCGAAAAAATTGATTGCGATCAATTGTCCATAACGGTCGTATGGATCCGTTCGATACCTAGTGCATAGACTCTTCTCGCGGCCGGCGAGCCTCATCCCCGGCACGGTCGAGCAGGCACCTTCGTCGCACTTCACCGAACGGAGCCGATCAGGCAGGCTCAGTAGCGGCAGGCTTAGGGGAAAATGATGAACAATCACGTCAGTGTCGGTAACACCGCCCGTTTGTGGCCGGCGGAACTCCATGACCAGCGGCGCACCGCGCGCCTGCTGCCCGAACAAAACAGGGGTGAAGAAACTACCGACACCGAATGGGTGACGGTTTTCCTCGCCGACAGTCAACCGGCCGTTCGCTACCGGGTCCGCTCCGCGCTCGAACTCGTCGACGGCATCGTCGTCATCGGTGAAGCGGCCACGGCGAACGCCACGATCGCGGAAACCTTCCGGCACCGGCCGGACGTACTGGTCGTCGACCCTCAGCTCGGCGAGGCCGCGGCCATCGACGTGGTGAGCCGGGTGTCCCGCGTCGCACCGGACACCCGGATCCTGGTGCTGAGCACGGCCGACGACGACACCGCCATCAGATCGGCGATCCAGGCCGGCGCGCGCGGATATCTGATCAAGGGCACCGATCTGGACCAGGTCGTGCGCGGCGTGCAGGTCGTGGCCGCGGGCGAGGCGATCGTCGGCAAGGCGATCGCCTGCCGGTTCAGCGCCTTGATGCGGTCGGCCGGCGGCCCGGAACCGTACCCCTTTCCCCAGCTGACGACCAGAGAACGGGAAGTACTCGACCGCGTCGCCGCGGGAAAGTCGAACGGCGCCATCGCCCGCGAACTGGCGCTCGCGCAGAAGACCATCAGCAATCGTGTTTCCGCGGTCTTCGGCAAACTCGGAGTGGCCGACCGGGCACAGGCGATCGTGCTGGCGCGGGATGCCGGTCTCGGCCGCGGCTGATTCACCGGTAATCGGGAATAGTTCCCCTATCTCCGGGAAGACGGCCGAACATAGCCTCGATCAGCACCGAACGCCGGAGAAGGAAAGCATGCTGATCGGAGTGGGATGTGACTGACCAAGACCTCGCTGTCGTGGACATCCGCAGGCTGGAACACGAGGACCTGACGCGGGCCTACGGCTTGGAGATGAAGCTGCTTTATCCGTGGAACGGTTTGACAGCACCGTTTCGAGGGGCTTGGTGTGTCCTTCGCCCCGGTGACGTATCGGTGTCCCACGCTCACCACGAGCACGAGATCTTCATCGGAATGGCCGGAAAGGCCGCGGTGATCGCCGGCGAAAAGCGGCACGAGTTCGTGGCCGGCGACCTCGTATTCCTGAAACCGGGGATCGAACACAACCTCGTCAACGATCACGACGAGGACTTCTCCTACTACGCGATCTGGTGGGACCGGGCGATGTCGGACGAGTTCGTCTCCCACGAGATCTCCCGGGCCGAGTCCCATGATTGATTACGACGGGCGGAAATTCCGCAAAGCGGGCGGCGACACCGAAGTGATCGCCGTGTACCGGCAAGAAGGCGACGTCGTCTGGTCCGAGTTCGCCGGGGGTGAGGTGCGGCGAGGGTCGATCACCGGCGCTCAGCGGGAGAACGGAGCCCTGCACCTGGGATACACGCTGGTGCTCGCCACCGGTGAGGTGATCTGCGGGCACACGGTGAACACGCCGGAGGTGACCGAAGACGGCCACCTCCGCCTGCGTGAGATGTGGGAACGCTACGGCCCGCACGCCGCCACCGGCGTTTCCTACCTCGACGAGGTGAGCTAGTGTCCCGCAGCCCATCCGACGCGGACTGGCGACGCCTCGACCACGCCGTGGCGGGCCGCGTGCGGCGGCCAGGAGAGGCCGGCTTCCGCGACGCCAGCGTGCCGTTCAACAAACGGTTCGCGGAAATCACCCCACGCGGTGTCGTCTCCGTGGCGAACACCGCGGACGTACGAACCGCCATCGAGTGGGCACGCGACACCGGCGTCGACGTCGTCGCCCGTTGTGGCGGGCACAGTTACGCCGGCCATTCGGTCAACACCGGCCTGGTCATCGACCTCGGCCCGATGAACTCCGTGTCCGCCGACGGGTCGACAGGGCTCGTGACGGTCGCGGGCGGCGCGCGGATGGCGGACGTCTACGCCGCCATCCAGCCGTACGAAATGGCCTTCGCGCTGGGCAACGGAGCCTCGGTCGGTATCGCGGGCCTCACCCTCGGCGGCGGATGCGGGGCCACCTCCCGCGCACTCGGGCTGACCGCGGACGCGCTCGTGGCGACCACGGTGGTGACCGCGGACGGGCAGGTGCTGCGGTGCGACGCGGAAAACAACGCCGACCTGTTCTGGGCCTGCCGCGGTGGCGGCGGCGGGAACTTCGGGATCAACGTGTCCTTCACCTTCCAGGCGAGACCGGTGGCGGACTGCGCCAGCTACCTGCTGCTGTGGGACCGCGCCGACGCGCCGAAGGTCTTTTCGGTGCTGCAGGAGGTCGCGCGGCGAGCACCGGACGAATTCGCGGTCCGGATCGGCGTCAGCAAGTCGGGCGAGTCGGACGCCGTCGTGTCGGCCATCGGGCAGCATCTCGGCACGGCCGAGGAGTTGCGGGAGATCCTCGACCCCGTACTGTCCGTGGCCCGGCCGATCCGCATGGATCTCGCGGACCGGACCTTCTGGGAAGCCAAGGACGATCTGCTGCACGAGACCGCGGAAGGCGCGTTCTCGGTACGGACCAACATCGTCACCGAGCCGCTGCCCGACGAGGCGATCGCCACGATGCTGTCGTTCGTCGACCGCCTGCCCCCCAGCGGCAACCCGGACGGTGGCGGCGCGGCCCTGTTCTCCTGGGGTGGCGCGATCAACCGGGTGGGCGCGACGCAGACCGCGTTCGCCCACCGGAACGCGCTCTTCCTGTTGTCCATGGACACTTCGTGGGCCGAGAACGACGAGCCGGCCGTGGTCGACGCCAACCTCCGCTGGCTGGCGGAACTGGCCGACGCGTTGTCGCCGTATGTGACGGACGGCGCCTTCCAGAACTTCATCGACCCGGATCTCGAAGACTGGCGCACCGCCTATTACGGCGTCAACTACCCACGACTGAAGGCGATCAAGGATCGGTTCGATCCCGACGGCGTCTTCACCTTCTCGCAAAGCATCGGATCATGATCGGCGACGACAAGGTCCTCATCTGGACGGCGGCCGAGGTCGAGAACGGCGCCATGCCGGCGGAGCATCGGCCCTACGCCCAGGAGATCCTGGCCTGGGCGGGCCGCTACCTGGTGTCGCCGCATCCCGAGCTGGGCCGGAACGGACCGGTGTGCCCGTACACGCAACCGTCGATCCACAAAGGACTCTTTCATCTGGCGGCGCTGACCGCCACGAACGGCGAGACCGACGTCCGCGACGCGATCGAAAGCCTGCGTTCTTGGTATGAAAGGCTTTCCGCCAGGACCTCGCCCGCGGACCGGGAACTGCTGACGATCCTCCTCGTGCTGCCACAACTGGACTATCAGGACGCGACGGGGCTGGACGATCTGCAGCGTGAGGCGAAGGACAAGTTCGTCAACGACGGCCTGATGATCGGGCAGTTCCATCCGGTCTGCGAACAGCCCGGCCTGTGGAACGAGAAGTTCAAGGCGCTGCGCGCGCCGGTGCCGTTGCTGGCCATCCGCAAACTGGTCGTCTTCGACCTGCCGTTCCTGATGGACGACGCGGTGCACGCCGAGAGCTACCTCCGGCGGTTCGCCCCGGACATCCCGCCCCGCATCCGCGACCAGCTGGTCAGCAGGCTGGTGGGCACCAAGAAATCCTTGCAGACAGCCTGATCACCCCCGGGGGAGAACACTCTCATGCGGCACTACCTCATGGTCCGGCCGGCGTACTTCGACGTCGAGTACTCGATCAACCCTTGGATGGATCCCGGAAAACCCACCGACACCCGGCTCGCGATCACCCAGTGGGAGTGGCTGCGTGACCTTTACGTCGAGCTGGGCCACCGGGTGGACCTGCTCGATCCGGTCCCGGGTCTGCCGGACATGGTGTACGCGGCCAACGGTGCCACCGTGGTGAACGGCAAGGTGCTGGTCGCGCACTTCCACCACCGGCACCGCCGCCGGGAGTCCGAGGCGTACCTGAACTGGTTCACCGAGCACGGTTACCGCGACGTGCGGCAGGCCCGATGGCACAACGAGGGCGAAGGCGATTTCCTGGTCGCGGGCTCCCGGATCCTGGCGGGTTCGGGTTTCCGCACCGACCGCCGCGCACACGACGAGAGCGCCGAGTTCTTCGGGGTGCCGGTGGTGGGACTGACCTTGACCGACCCGCGTTACTACCATCTGGACACCGCCCTGACCGTCCTGGACGACAACCTGATCATGTACTTCCCGCGGGCCTTCACCGAAGAAAGCAGGCAGCGGCTCGAAGAGCTGTACCCGGACGCCATCACCGCTTCGGCCACCGACGCCGCGGCGTTCGGCCTGAACGCGGTCTCCGACGGGCGGCACGTCGTCCTGCCGCAGGCCGCGACGGGACTGATCGCACAGCTGCGCGAGCGCGGCTTCGAACCGATCGGCGCCGATCTTTCGGAGCTGCTCAAGGGCGGCGGGAGCGTCAAATGCTGCACGCTGGAACTCCGCCCCGCCACCCCATGAGGAACGCCGGCCGGATCAGGTCCGGTCCGCGTGCCGCGCGAACCAGGTTTCCAGCAACTCGGTGACACGCTCGGGTTCTTCGTGGTGCGGCCAGTGCCTCGCGTCGAGCCAGTGCACTTCGGATTCGTCGCACAAGGCGGCACTGGGTTCGACGAGACGCGTGCTGAACGCGCCGTCCCGTCGTCCCCAGATGAGCTGGGTCGGCACGTCGACCGGCCGGTCGAGTTCGGCGCGCGCGGCGCGATCGAACGGCGAGATCGTCCGGAACAGCGCGCGGTACCAGAACAGGGGCCGCTGGATCGCGCCTGAGCGGCGCCAGGCGGCGCGATGCCGGTCGACGTCGGCGTCGCTCAGCCGGGCGCCGTGTTTCAGCATCGCCGCGAGAACCGCGCCGTCACGGGCACCGAGGACGGTCTCGGCCAGGCCGGGGATCTGGAACGCCACCATGTACCAGCTCCGCAGCAGCTGGGCGGGTTTGCGGATCAGCGCCTCGGCGAAGACATGCGGATGCGGGCAGTTGACGATGGTCAGCGACCGGACCAGGTCGGGTCGCTCGATCGCCACCATCCAGGCCACCGCCCCGCCCCAGTCGTGCCCGACCAGATGCACCGGCGCCGCGTCCTGCCGCTCGATGAGCGACACGATGTCCTTGACCAGCTCGGGCATCCGGTAGTCGGCGACCAGGCCGGGTTTGGACGACAGGCCGTAGCCTCGCTGATCCGGCGCGAGCACCCGGTAACCCCGCTCGGCGAGCGCGGTCATCTGCGGCTCGAACGTGAACCAGAGGTCGGGCCAGCCATGGAGGAACAGCGCCGCCGGACCGGTTTCGCGACCGCCGGCCTGGAGGTGGAGCGTGACGTCGTCGACGTCCACGAACTGCGGCTGGAACATGGGTGCTCCTTCAGTTGCGGATGATCCTCCGTTCCGTGGCGACGGCCACCGCACCGGCACGGCTGTCGACGCCGAGTTTGTCGTAGATGTGGACCAGATGTGTCTTCACCGTTGCTTCGGAGATGAACAGGCGCGCGGCGATCTGCCGGTTGATCAATCCTTCCGCCACCAACTGCACGATCTCTGTCTCACGCGGGCTCAACGCGGGTGCCGGGGCTCGCATGTGCCCGAAGAGCCGCCCTCTCGCCCACGCCAGGGCCAAGGGCCAGACGACCGTCGTCCAGATCCTCCGAGAGGCGGGAGCCCACTGACCCTGGACACGGTTCCGTTGAGGGGCAAGGGAAAGGTGCCGTTGCCAGCGACGCTGGCCCGGCACCCTGGTGGTCCGGCGTCTCTAATGCGACATTGGGAACCTCCCGGATCGCCACGCACGTCTGGAGCTACCAGCCTTCAACGGCTGCGCGTCGCGAAAGCCACTTTCACGACACCAGGCGTCCCGAAAGTGGCTTTCGCGACACGCGGCCGGGCCCAAGCACCCGCCCACGCCAGGCCCCTGAATGTGCGGATTTCAGGACATCTGAGGTCCCGAAATCCACCCGGTCCCGCCCTGCCGAGCCGATCAGGCCGTCAGGAGTCCTGTCGTGAGGGGGTGTGTGGAAATAGGGACACTCAACGTCCCCATTTCCACACACACCTCACCCAGCGTCACCACGCCAGGCCTCGAATCATTTTCTGTTATGCCAATTGACACAAGTGTTCGCGGCTGGCTACGGTTCGGCCGTGGAGCAGGCACGAGGACGGGGCAGGCCGCGCAAGGACCCTGCGGCGCCGGCCCGATGGACGCCTCCCGAGGGATGGTCGCGGCTGGTCGCCTGGATCTCCCCGGAAGAGAAGAAGGCGCTTAAGCATGTGGCGGTCGAAGCCGACGTTCCCGTGGCGGAGCTGATACGGGCGCTCGCCGGCGGCCTGGCCGTCGGCGCCATCACTCCGGAGGAACTCATCGGGCAAGTCGTGAAAGGGAAGACCGTCATGGAGAAGATCCCCACGCTTTTCGAGCGCGACGATCGCTTCCACGTCGTCGACAGACCTCGCGCCGAGTGCGCGTGGGTCTTCGAAGGCGCCGGGGTCGGCACCGAGAAGCTCGACGGCACCAACGTCCGGCTGACCGTGCGCGCTGGTCAGGTGGTCCGGGTCGAGAAGCGCCGCAATCCGAGCAAGGCGCAGAAACAGCAGGGCATCGTGGACGGCTGGTACGTCGACACCGACAGCGAATCCGCCGACGACAAGTGGATCCTCGCGGCGGCCGGGAACACCGACGTCTCCGCTTGGCCGGACGGGGAGCATCCGAGCGAGGCGCTCGGTCCCCGTATCCAAGGCAACCCCCTGGGGCTGGAAGAACACCGGTGCGTCCCCTTCGACTTCCAGGCACCCGCCCTGCCCGAGGTACCGCGCAGCTACCACGAACTCCGGGACTTCCTCGCCACACTGGACAGCCGGTTCTCTCCGGGGCACACGGCCGAAGGCGTCGTCTTCCACCATCCGGACGGGCGCCGCGCCAAGATCAAACGCAAGGACTTCCCCCGCATGGCGACCGCGTAGGCCCGGAGAAGGCCGCCGGAGGTGAGGCGACCTCACATCCGGCGGCGGTGTCTCGTCGTACCCGGGACAGCGCACGCGAACAAGGGGGCGAATCCCGTGAACCAGCCATCCGAACAAGAACAAGAGCACGATCCGGGCCTGAAGGCGATCGTGAGTGAGCGGCGTCAGCTGATCGGGCTCGCGTACCGCCTGGTCGGTTCCCTGTCCGAGGCCGAGGACGTGGTGCAGGAGACCTACACCCGCTGGTACGCCTTGTCCCCCGCCCGGCGGGACGCGATCGAGTCTCCCGGCGCCTGGCTGACGACGGTCGCCAGCCGTATCTGCCTGGATCTCCTCGGTTCGGCACGCGCGCGACGGGAACGCTACGTCGGCGAATGGCTTCCCGAACCGTTGCCGGGGCGGGTCGAGTGGACGACCGGCCGGCCTCCGGCCACCGACCCCGCCGACCGGATCACCCTCGACGAGTCGATCAACATGGCGTTTCTCGTCGTACTCGAATCGCTGACCCCGGCCGAGCGGGTCGCGTTCGTGCTGCACGACGTGTTCCGCTACGCCTTCGCCGAGGTCGCGGAGATCGTCGGCCGCACCCCGGCCGCGTGCCGTCAGCTCGCCTCTTCGGCGCGCCGCCGCATCCGGGCGACCCGGGTTTCCGCGGCCCCGATCGCCCGGCAGGCCGATCTCATCAAGGATTTCAAGAAGGCTTGGGAGGCCAAGGACATCGAAACGCTCATCGGTCTCCTCGATCCCGACGTCAGGGCGGTCGGCGACGGCGGAGGACTCGTCAGCGCCGCGCTGCACCCGTTCGAAGGCCGCGAGGAGGTCGCGTCCTATCTCATGTCGGTGGCGGAGAAGACGTCCGGCCTCGAACTTCTGGAGCAGACCGTCAACGGCCGGCCCGGCCTGGTGCTCCGGCAGGCCGAGCTGACCGTCGCCGTATTCGCGTTCCACGTCGCCGAAGACCGGATCCGGCACATCTGGGGAGTACGGAATCCCGAGAAACTCCGGCCTTGGACAGACGTGTGACCGCTACGCCGGGAGGGCGCCGAGCTGCCGCAGCTGGGTGAGGACGTCGACGACGCCCCAGATCTCGGTGATCCGCCCTCCGGTGAACCGGAAGATGAAGATCTCGCCGTAGGAGACCGTCTTTCCGGTGGCGGGCAGGCCACGGAGCTCACCTTGGTGGGTGCCGGTGACGGTGTTCCGGCAGACGATCTTGTCTCCGTCGGCGAGCACGTCTTCGGCCGTGACCCGCAGATCGGGGAAGGCGCGAAGCAGCACCGTCCACACTTGCTTCAGCGCCTCCGCCCCTGTCTTGTCCATCGGCACCGGCGCGTGGAACACCACGTCCGGAGCGACGACGTCGTCGATCGTCTTCTCGATGAGCTGGACGCTGCCGGTGTTGGTCGCGTCGTGGAAGCGGGCGAACGCCGCCCGGTTGCGCGCTGTCTCTGTGATGGTCATGTCTTCCCCAAGTCGTATGGGCCGGTCAGGCGAACTGGCCGACCCGGTAGTCCCCGGCGGGGTTCTGGACGATGGCGTTCAACCGGTTGAAGGCGTTGATCAGCGAGATCACGCCCACCAGCGCGGCGAGCTGGTCCTCGTCGAAATGCTTGGCGACGTTCGCCCACGCCTCATCGGTGACGACGCCACCGTCGGCCATCCGGCAGGCCTGCTCGGCCAGCTCCAGCGCGGCCCGCTCGGGTTCGGTGAAGACGGTCGCCTCCCGCCACGCCGCGACCAGATTGATCCGCACGTCCGTCTCGCCGGCGGCGGCGGCTTCCTTGGTGTGGATGTCCAGGCACACCGCGCATCCGTTGATCTGACTCGCGCGCATCCGTACCAGCTCTTGGATCGTGAGCGGCAGCGGCGAGTCGACCAGCGCCCTGTTCGCCGAGACGAGGGCCTTGAGGAACTTGCCACCGACCGGGTTGCCGAAATAGTCGAGCCGGGCGTTCATCGCGATCTCCTTTGCCGTAAGGGGTGTTCTGCCCATCCGACGAAGCAGCCCAGCGAGATGTGAGGCCGTCACACACTTTTCGTCCAGGTGCCGAAACGCCGTGTGGAGGGCGGACCTGGAACGGTCTCGCCCTCCACACGGGGATACAGCCGGTCATCGCAGCACCGCCGGTTCACCTCCGCCGGCGTCACTGGGCTCGGGCTTCGGAGCGCGCAGGGTGGTCATGGCGAGGAAGCCGCCCGCGATCGCGATGCCCGCGGCCCCGAGGAACGCCGCCGAGTACCCGCCGGTCAACGCGATCGGGTCACCGATCCGCCCCGCGCCGAAGGACACGCCGACCGCGGTCATCGCGGCGAGACCGAGTGCCGACCCGATCTGGTACGAGGTGTTCACGATGCCCGACGCGAGCCCGCCTTCCTCCGGCTTCGCGCTCGAGATCGCGGTGCCCAGCGACGGGATGAACGCCAGCGCCTGGCCGAGTGCCGCGACCAGCGACGCGGGCAGGACATCGACGACGAAGTTGCCGGTCGGGCTGACGAACGACAGCCACACCAGACCCGCCGCGAGCGCCCACAGGCCGCCGATGATCATCTTCTTCGGCCCGAACCGGCCGATCAACCGCGGCGCGACCGCGACCATCAGCACCACGATCAGCACCGTCATCGGCAGCAACGCCGCACCGCCGGCGAAGGCCCCGTACCCGAGGACCTGCTGCAGGTACAGGTTGAGGAAGTACCACATCGGGATCCACGCCGCCCCGAGCAGGAACTGCGCGAGGTTCGCGCCACCGAGGTTCGGCGTCCGGAAGATCCCGAGCCGCACCAGCGGAACTTCCCGCTTGCGCTGGATCAGCACGAACACCGCGAGCAGTGCGATACCGCCTGCCAGCGCACCCCAGGTGCCCGCCGCGGCCCAGCCCGCTTCCGGTGCCCGCACGACGCCGAACACGGTCAGCCCGAGACCCGCGGTCGCCGCGACGGCGCCGGCCAGGTCGACCGAGCCACGCCGGGCGGGGGCGGACGGCATCAGCTTGCCCGTCGCCACGATGGCGACCAGGGAAATCGGGACGTAGAGCCAGAAGATCCACGGCCACGACAGCCACTCGGTGATCACGCCGCCGAGGAACACCCCGGCGGTACCACCGGCGGGAGCGGCCGCGCCGTAGAGCGCGAGCGCCTTCGTCAGCTCACGCGGACGCGCGCCGAACAGCATCATCAGCAGGGTCAGCGCGGACGGCGCGATCAGCGCCGCGCCCGCGCCTTGCAACACCCGGCCGAGCAGTTCGACCCACGCGGTGCCCGCGACCGCGGCGACCACCGAGCCGCCGAGGGTGACCACCCAGCCCGCGGTGAACATCTTCCGCGCGCCGAACAGGTCCGACAGGCGTCCGCCGAGCAGCAGCAGCCCGCCGAGCGCGATGACGTAGGCGTTGAACACCCACGACAGATCCCCTGGGGAGAACCCGAGGTCCTGCTGCATGGCGGGTAGTGCGACGCCGATGATCGAGGTGTCCATGATGACCATGAACTGGGCCAACGCGATGAGTCCCAGCGCCCACCACCGTCGTGGGTCCGGGGTTGTCTCCGCCATGACTTCCGTCCTTTCGAGACCTAATTACCCCTAGGGGGTATCTGACGGAGATGAACCTAGGCCGCTGGACGTGTGTGGCGCAAGTACCCCTAGGGGGTATCTATGTAGTGCTGGTCACACCCCGCTCCGCGACACGTTCGACCTTGCCGACCAGGAAGACGTACGACAGGATCCCGGCGACCGTGATCACGGTCATGTAGGCGAAGCCGGGCGCGAAGCTGTCATCGGTGACGATCAGGCCGATCACGATCGGGGTGGCGATCGACGACAGGTTCCCGATGAAGTTGAACATCCCGCCGGTCAGCCCGAGCAGCCGTCGTGGCGCCAGCGCGGAGACGAGCGACCAGGTGATCGACGCGAGACCGTTTCCGAAGAAGGCGACCGAGAGGATCACGATGACCAGCGTGGTCGAGTCGGTGAACCCGGCCGCGACCATCACGGTGCTCAGCAGCAGCCCGGCGATGATCGGGCCTTTGCGCGCCACCCCGAGCGACGCGCCGCGCCGGACCAGGAAGTCCGACAGCACACCGGAAGCCAGCACACCGATCAGTGCCGCGATGAACGGCAACGACGCCAGGAAGCCGGATTTGATGTAGTCCATTTCCCGGTATTCGACGAGATACGTCGGGAACCAGGTGAGGAAGAACCAGAGCGTCGAGGTCAGGCAGAACTGTCCGAAGTAGATTCCCCACAGCTTCCGGCTGCCCAGCACGGTCGCCAGATCCGCACGCGTGATCCGCGCCCGCTCCGGCCGCTCGCTCGGCAGGTCCACCAGGCCGCCACCGGAGCGGATCAGCTCCACCTCGGCCTCGTTGGCCCGCGAATCGCGCGGCTCACGGTACTTCGCGTACCAGAGCACCGCCCAGAGGATGCCGACCAGGCCGGTGGCGATGAACACCCAGTGCCACGACAGCGCGGTCTGCAACCAGGACAGCACCGGCGTCAGCAGGGCGAGGCCGATGAACTGGCCGGAGGTGTAGAAACCGATCGCCGTGGCGCGTTCGCGTTCCGGGAACCAGACGGTCGCGATCTTGCTGTTGATCGGATAAGCGGGCGCCTCGAAGACACCGACCATCAGCCGCAACGCGATCAGCGCCACGAACCCGCCGAACACCCCCATGAACAAGGTCGCGAGCGACCACAGGATCAGGCAGGCCGGATAGAGCAGCCGCGGCGGAATCTTGTCGACCAGCCAGCCGCCGGGAAGCTGTAACGCGGCATACGTCCAGCCGAAGGCCGACAGGAGCAGACCCTGTTCCGCTTTGGACAGCTCGAGTTCGCCGGCGATCGCGGGCATCGCGATCGACAGGTTCGAGCGGTCCAGATAGTTGATGACGACGGTGATGAACAGCATCACCGCGATGAGCACCCGGTACCGGGACGGCCGAGTGGCGAGTCCTGTGTGGACGGAGGTGATCATCGCGCTCACCATTCCGCGAACGAGCCGTCGGCGTGCCGCCACACCGGATTCCGCCAGCGATGACCCTCGGCCGCCCGTTCGGCGACGTACTCCTCGTTGATCTTGATGCCGAGCCCCGGGCGGGCGGGGATGGCGACCTGCCCGTCGTCGTAGGCGAACACCGACGGATCCACCAGGTAGTCGAGGAGGTCGTTGCTCGTGTTGTAGTGGATGCCGAGGCTCTGTTCCTGGATCGTGGCGTTGTAGCAGCCCGCGTCGATCTGCAGGCAGGCCGCCAGCGCGATCGGGCCGAGCGGGCAGTGCAGGGCCAGTCCGACGTCGTAGGCCTCGGCCATGTGCGCGATCTTGCGCGCTTCGGTGATGCCGCCGCAGTGCGACGGATCCGGCTGGATGATGTCGACGGCGCCCGAAGCCAGGACCGCCTTGAAATCCCACCTCGAGTACAGCCGTTCGCCGAGCGCGATGGGGATCGGCGAGTTGCGCAGGACGTCGGCGAAGCCGTCGACGTGCTCGGACAGCACCGGTTCCTCGACGAACATCAGCCGGTACGGCTCCAGTTCGCGCAGCAGGACCTTGGCCATCGGCTTGTGCACGCGGCCGTGGAAGTCCACCCCGATGCCGATGTTCGGGCCCACCGCCCGGCGGACGGCGTCGACGTTGGCCACACAGCGGTCCACCTTGTCCCAGGTGTCCAGATAGGACAGTTCCTCGGTCCCGTTCATCTTCACCGCGCTGAACCCGCGGTCCACCACCTCACGCGCGGCGCGGGCGGTCTCGGCGGGACGGTCTCCGCCGATCCAGGAGTACACCTTGATCCGGTCGCGCACCCGGCCGCCGAGCAGTTCGTGGACCGACACGCCGAGCGCCTTGCCCTTGATGTCCCACAAAGCCTGGTCGATGCCTGCCAGCGCGCTCATGTGGAGGCCACCGCCGCGATAGAACCCGCCGCGGTAGAGGACCGTCCACAGATCCTCGATCCGCGAGGGATCCTTGCCGATCAGGTGATCGGAAAGCTCCTCCACGGTGGCGGCCACGGAGGCGGCCCGGCCCTCCAGGACCGGTTCGCCCCAGCCGGTGACGCCCTCGTCGGTCTCGATCTTCAGGAAAGACCAGCGGGGCGGCACCTGATATGTCGTCATTGACACGATCTTCATCGGTTTCTTCCTCAGTCCTGGTGCCAGATTTCGGAGAGTTCGCGAGCACGGACGGCGACCGCGTCCGCGCTGTCGCCCGGCCGGTAGAGGCAGGAACCCAGCCCCGCCCCGGCCGCACCGGCGGCGGCCCAGGCCGCCAGGTTCGTCGCGTCGACGCCGCCGACCGGCAGCAGTCCGACCTCGCGCGGCAGCACGGCGCGCCACGCCTTCATCCCTTCGATCCCGACCGCGCCGGCGGGGAACAGCTTGAGGTGCCGGGCGCCCGCGGCCAGCGCGGCGAACGCTTCGGTGGGCGTGGCCACGCCGGGATACGGCGTCATGCCCTCGGCCACGGCGGCGGAGATCACCGCGGGATCGCCGTTGGGCGCCACGATCATCCGCGCGCCGGCGTCGCGCGCCCGCCCGACGTCTTCGGTGGTGAGCACGGTGCCCGCGCCGATCACGCACCGCTGTCCGAACGCGTCGGCGAGGAGGCGGACGCTCTCGAACGGTTCCGGCGAATTCAGCGGCACCTCGATGGCGGGGAAGCCCGCGTCGACGAGCGCCCTGCCGATGCCGACGACCTCGGCCGGGATCACTCCGCGCAGGATCGCGATCAAACCGGTCACGGCTTCACTGTCCTTTCGAGACGGTCTTCGAGCAGTCCGGCGGCCTTCGCGATCCGCCACAGCCCCCTGGCGGTGATCTCCTCGGACAGCACGGTCGCCTCCACTCCCCTTTCGGCGAGTGCGGCGGCGTAGCGACGGCAGAGTTCGCTCGCTCCGCACAGCACCACGCGGGTATCCGAGTCACGCAGCAGATGGGAAACCTCGTCGGCGATCAGCACTCCCGAGAGGTAGTCCGGCAGCGACGCCGGTTCGAGTACGCCGTCGAGCACGAGAGGACGGGCGCCGAACGCCTCGGTGGCGAGCCCCCGCGAACGCCGTCCCGCGGTCAACCCCCGCGAGAACGCCTCGTCGTCGGGGACCGGACCGGCGGCCGTGCGGGCGAGGATGCCGTGCGTGGTCAGCAATCCGTACAGTTCGCCGGTCATCGCGGTGGCGAAGTCCGTCACGAGCCCGTTCTCGACACGGACCCATTTGCTGTGCGTGCCGGGCAGCACCACCGTGAGCGGCCCGGCGGGTTCGCCGAGCGCTTCGAGCACGCCGGCCAGTTGCGTTTCCTCACCGCGGATCACGTCACCGGGGCGCTCACCGGACGGGATCCGCAGTCCCGGCACGAGATGGAGCACGCCGTCGCGATGGGACACCGGGACGAGCGAGGAGGAATCCGGTTTCGCCGGGACGGTGCGATAGCCGGAGTCGGCCCAGCCCTGCGCGCTGCCCACCATGCCGGAGGCGATGGACGGCAGCCCGGGGAACTCCGTGAGCCAGTCGCCGCAGGTCTCCCGGAAGGCCGACTCGTAGGCGGCGGCCCTGGCTCGCGGGTCACCTGGGTCCACGTCCTCGGTCGTGGTGAGCAGTCCGCGCCCGGTGTCGCGGGCGGCCAGGATCTCGCCGGTCCTGCCGAGCAGCCAGGCACGCTGACCGGAGGTTCCCCAGTCGAGCGCGATCAAGGCGGGTCCGATGTCCGTCACGAGCGACATCGTGCGGCGGCGTTCCCGATAATGCGATCGCCGTCCCTATATGTAGGATTCGGGCATGTCCGAACCAGCTCCGCCCGGCACCCAGACCCTCGCCCGCGGTCTCGCGGTGATCCGCGCCGTCGCGGGTGGCGCGACCGATCTCCGCACCCTGGTCGAGCGCACCGGGCTGGGCCGCAGCACGGCGCACCGGCTGGTCCAGCTGCTGGTGAGCGAGGGCTACCTGCGCAGCGGACGGGACGGGTACACGCTCGGTCCCACCCTGATCGAACTGGGTTTCCAGGCCCTGCACGGAAGTCCGCTGCCGGTGGTCGCCCGGCCGGTGCTGGAGGAACTGGCCGCCCAGTTGCGCGACACGGTGCACCTCGCCGTCCGAGACGGGGATTCGGTGCTGTACCTGGACAAGCTGCCGGGTACACGGGGCGCGGAGATGCGCTCCCGGATCGGGCACCGGATGCCCTTGACCCGCACCGGCGTCGGCATGGCGCTCCTGCTGGACTCCTCGCCGGAATGGCGGGAGCTGTACCTGGCCGAAACCCCGGCGGAACCGGGCCGGGTACACCCGGAGAACCTCGACGCGTTCCTGGCGCGGATGCGCGAGTACGCGGAGGCCGGGGTGGCGATGGACCTCGAGGACAACGAGCCGGGGATCCGCTGCGTCGCGGCGCCGATCCGGGACGCCACCGGCGCGATCGCCGGGGCCATCAGCGTTTCGGCGACCCGGCCGTACATGCCCGCCGCCCGGATGCGCGGCCTGAACCGCGTCGTCGGCCGTGCGGCGCAACAGGTTTCCGCCGGCCTCGGCCACCGCGAACCCTGACAGCCGGGCGTCAGACCCCCAAGGCGCCCACGAGCAGCGCGCTGACGGCGTCACGGTTGGCGGCGACGTCCTCCCACCGCACCCTCCGGCCTGCTTCGACCACCACGCCGAAACCGGCGTGCACGAGCACCCTCGCCTGACGCTGATCGAGTTCCGGCCGCGCCGATCGCAGTTGCTGTTCCCAGACGGCGATGTGCTCACGCTGCGCGCTGACCAACGGCCGCTGCAGAGCCGGGGGCAGACCCGCCAGTTCGGCGTTGGCGACACTGGTGAGCGCGGTGTGTTCGAAGCTGTAGGCCACATAGGTCCGCGCCAGCGCGAGCAGGGCGTCGTGCGGGCCGTCGACCCCGTGAAGGTTCTGTTCCACCGCTTGGGTCAGTATCCCCGCGGCCTGGAGACAGGCGGCGGCGAGAATGTCGGCCTTGCCGGGGAAATACCGGTAGAGCGCGGACGGGACCAGCCCCACGGCTTCGGCGATCCGCCCGTTCGTCACGTTGGCGAAGCCATCCCGCTCGAACAGCGGGATGGCGGCCGCGAGAATCTCCGAACGCCGCGTGCGTGGCACGGGACGAGACGGCAGCTCGACGGCGCCCGCGCCCGCGACGCTCGTCGTCGGGTCGGTCGCGACCACCCGCAGGGCGGACTCCACCAGCACCTCTTCGACACGGCGCTGGGCGATCGACGTCCGGTGCATCGTGATCGACCCGATCACCCCGAGCGCGGCCACCGCCCGCAATCCCGGGCCGGGGAGCGGATACTCCCGCCGCACCGCCTCGGTCACCCGGTCGACGACCCTCGCGAACTTCTCCCCCAGCGCGTGCCTGTCGTCGCTGTCGAGATACCGGGACTCCCAGCGGTACAGGCCACTCGACGCGCGGTGGGTCACCGTCCCCTGGGTGACGGCGGCGAGCACGTCCGCCACCGGCGCGCCGGGCGGCACCTCGTCGAGGGTGGCGGCGAGCCGGTCCGCCATCACGTTCGCGCACGCGGCGAACAGCGCGTACTTGTTCGGGAAGTGCCGGTAGAGGGCCGCCGCGGTGATGCCCACGTCGGCGGCGATCTCCTCCATCGAAGCCGCGTGATACCCGTGTTCGCTGAAGATCCGCCCGGCCGCGTCGACGATCAGTTGCTTGCGGTTGCGGGGCCGGACGGCCGCGGTCGAGTCGGCGCTCATCGCCGGATCCGGACGGCTGCGGGCGGGAACAGGGCCATGCGGGGAAGTCAACCACGAACCGGATCACCACACTTCGGCTCCCGCGTGACACGCGGCATCCAGGTCCGTGAACGCCGAACGGGTCCGACCTCGGCCGAAGGGGACCGATTCAGGTCGGCGCTTCCCTTGCCGACCACCTGACCGCTTCGTTATGTTAATCAGGAATCACTCATCGGACGCGCCGGAAGCGTCCCGAACCTACCAAGGAAGTTAGGTAAGTAAATGAGCGATCTCAGCAGGAGGAACGTCCTGTCCCTCGGCGTCGCACTGGGCCTTGTCGGCGCGGCGAGCGTCGCGCCCGCCTGGGGCGAGACCCGGGCAGGGTCGGCCGCCGATCCTTGGTGGGTCTGGGACGACGAAATCGACCGCATCATGGCGGCGGTCCTCGAAGCAGGCCAGGTTCCGTCGGTCAACGCCGCGATCGGTCCGTGGGTGGACAACAACGATCCGCTGCCCGGCGGCCTTCCCGCCGATCTGGCGGAATACCTTCAGCGCGTCAACAAGCTGCCGTCCTGGGCCGATCCCGCGAAGCTGCGCCGCGCGGCCGATTTCAACCGGCGCAAGGACACCTATCTGTTCATGCTGTACGGGCTCGGCAGCGGCATCATGAGCACGGTCATCCCGCGCGAGGCCAAATCCGTCTACTGGTCCGCGGGCGGGGCCGACATGCAGGACCGCGCCGCCAAGACCTTCACTTTCGGCTACGACCTGAGCGACCTCAACGCTTTCGAGCCCGGCGGCCAGTTCGTGGTCACCGCCAACAAGACGCGGCTGGTGCACGCCGCGGTACGTCACCTGCTGCCGCAGTCGGCGCACTGGAAGGCCGTCGCGGACGAACGGATCCCGATCAGCAACGGCGACATCCTGGTCACCTTCCACAGTCTCGGCACCTTCGTGCACCGGAAGCTGCGCGAATGGAAGGTCCCGATGTCGGCCGCGGACGAGGCCGCTTTCCTCCACATGTGGCAGGTCGCCATCCATCTGCTCGGTGTGCGGGAGGAGTTCATCCCGCAGACGTGGGCCGCCGCGCACGCGCAGTCGGCGCAGGTGCTCACCCCGATCCTTTCCCCGTCGCACGAAGGCAAGGAACTCGCCGAAGACCTGCTCGGCTTGACCGCGCAGGTCGATTTGGGCGTCACGCGCGGATTCCTCAACGAGTTCGTGCGGTACGTGCTGAGCGACGCGATCGGCGACTGGCTCGGCCTGCGCCGCGACTACGCTTCCGCCGCCCTCATCCGCACCACGTGGCCCGCCTACATCGCGTTCCGGGAAGGCCTGATCCCCATCATGCCCGCGGGCTTCCACCTGTTCGACCAGATGGTGCGCGCGCTGGCGATGTTGTTCCTCAACAAGGGGACCTCACCGACGACGACCCGCATCACGATCCCCACCGGGAACCGGCCCGGAGCCTGAACCGATCTCACCGGCATGACACCCGCACGTCGCGGAATTCCCCTTCGCGTGACAATTTCGAGAAAGCGACCCGAGGAGGCCGTCACCTCTCAGTAGTTTCCACGACGCGCGCCCGGCCGCGGTCCCGCTATATCTGGGAAACCGTTCCATCCTCGGAACGGTTCTCCCGAGAGGACAAGCGCGATGAAGCGTGGACCACAATGGACCGCGGCGGTCGTCGGCGCGGTGACCGCACTCCTGGTGTCGGTGCCGGCCGCCGCCGAGGAAAGTCCTTACGCCCGCGGCCCTGAGCCGACCACGGCCACGATCGAAGCGGACCGCGGATCGTTCGAGATCGCCACCGAGAAGGTCCCGGCCGGACAGGATTTCGGCGCCGGGACGATCCACTATCCGACCGACACCGGTCAGGGCACGTTCGGCGCGATCGCGATCGCCCCCGGCTTCCTGGAATCCGAGGCGGCGATCGCGTGGTACGGCCCGCGCCTCGCCTCCCAGGGTTTCGTCGTCATCACGTTCTCGACGAAGAGCACCTTGGACACCCCGGACAACCGGTCCGGGCAACTGCTCGCGGCACTGCGCTACGTCACCGAAACGAGTCAGGCCAAGAGCCGCGTCGACCGGAACAGGCTCGCCGTCATGGGCCACTCGATGGGCGGCGGCGGTGCCTTGATCGCGTCACAGAAGGCACCGGCGTTGAAGGCGGCGATCCCGTTGACGGGCTGGAATCCGAACACGACGTTCTCGGATCTGAAAGTCCCCACCTTCGTCGTCAGTGCGCAGAACGACTTCATCGCGCCGGACGGCACCTATTCCCGCCCGTTCTACCAAAGCCTTCCCGAGTCGCTGGACAAGGCGTACGTGCTGTTGGCCGGGGCGGGCCATCTGGTGCCGACGAAACCGAACGTGACCATCGCGAAGTACAGCATCTCGTGGATGAAACGCTTCGTGGACGACGACACCAGGTACGACCGGTTCCTGTGCCCGCTTCCAGCGAACGATCCGAAGATCGCCGTATACCGGGGAACTTGCCCGATCGACTGATCACCGCGTCCTACGGGCGGCGTCTCGCTGCTCGACCCAGACGGCCAGCTGCGTCCGGTTGGCGAAGTCGAGCTTGTGCGCGATGTGCTGCAGATGTGTCTCCACCGTGCGCCGCGCGATGACCAGTCGCGCGGCGATCTCCCGGTTGCTCAGCCCCGCCGCGACCAGCCGCGCGATCTCCGACTCGCGCGGCGTCAGCGGCGGGAGGACGCCGGACGGGACTTCCGGGCGTACCCGCGGGCCTGCCAGGGCGTCGTGCGGGTTCCGACGGCGTCCTTCGGCGAACGCGGCGTCGAACTTCTCGGCTCCCAAGGCTTTCCGGGTGGCCTCGGAGAACGTCGTGTGCGTCGCGGTGACGGCCACGTCGGGCACGGCGTTGCAGCGGTCCCAGAGCGTGGCGGCGGTGCCGAACAGCTCCGCCGCCCGGACCCATTCCCCGCGCCGCGCGGAAACCCAGGCCAGACCGTCCACCCGGTACGCCGCGGACAGCACGTCGGACGTGCGGAGGTCGATCTCCAGCGCGGAACGGATGAAGCGTTCGCCGTCGTCGAGATCGCCGCCGAAGCAGATCTCGGCGACCCCCAGCCCGAACAGGGCCATGGAGCGATACCGGAACTCCCCGGCTTCCTCGCACAGCAAGCGCATCGAACCCAGCAGCGCCCGCGCTCCCGGGAGGTCGCCCAGGTAAGCCAGTGCGACCCCTTGAAGGAACATCGGGTGCATCTGGCGCCGTACATCGCCTCGCTCACCGAAGATCCGCACGGCCTCCGCCGCTTGAGTCATCGAGTTCGATTCGATGGCCAGCATCCGCACGAAGGCCCGCGCGTGGGCGATGTACGGCACGGCTTCGTCGTCCTCGATCGCCTCGGCGGCGGTCAGCCGCCGCCGGGCACGCGGCAGATCCGCGTGCAGCGCGGCGCAAAGGGCCGCGATCGCCAGGCCACGGGCCCGGCCAGGGGTATCCGGTGAGACCGCGTCTAGGGCCCGATCGATCCAGTCACGCACTTCCCAGGCCGCGCCGCGGGCCACCCAGTACTCGATCACGCCGGTGGCCATCTCCAACGCCACCGGGCTTTCCCCAGGAGTGCGGAGCGACCATGACAGCGCCTCGCGGATGTCGGCGTGCGCCGCGATCAGGCGCTCGTACGCCTCGTCCTGCCCCGGTCCGAACCAGGTGCCGGCGGCCTGTTCGATCAGCCGGGCGTAGTGATCACGATGCTTCCTCGCGATGGCGAGCTCGTCACCGGAATCGGCGAGCCGCCCGCCGCCGTATTCGCGGATGAGCCGGAGCATCCGGTAGTGCACCCTGTCCGTGCCGTCGACGCGGGCCAGCACCGATTTGTCGACCAGGCCGTCCACCGCGTCCAGCACGGCCATGGCGGCCGGCCCGCCGTCTCCGGTACAGACGTCCTCGGCCGCGGACAGGTCGAACTGCCCGGCGAACACCGAACAGCGCGCCCAGACGGTCCGCTCGGTCGCGGTACACAGGGAGTGACTCCAGTCGAGGGTGGCGCGCAGCGTCCGATGCCGCTCGACGGGCGCCCGGAGACCGGTGGCCAGTACACCCAGGTCGTCCTCGACCCTGGCCGCGATCTGCGACGGCGACAGGACGCGGATCCGGGCGGCCGCGAGTTCGATCGCCAGCGGCAGGCCGTCGAGCCGCCGGCACAGGACGACGACGTCCGCGACGTTGCTTTCGGTGACCTCGAACGAGGGCACGACGACGGCGGCGCGCTCCGCGAACAGCCGCACCGCGCCGAACGTGAGCGCTTCGGCGGAGGTCATGCTCTCTTCGCCGGGTACGGCCAGGGGCGGGATCGACAGGACGTGCTCGCCGGGGATCCCCAGCGAGCACCGGCTGGTGGCCAAGACCACGAGGTCCGGACAGTCACGCAGCAACGCCGTCACCAGGTCCGCGCTTCCGGTGAGGAGATGTTCGCAGTTGTCCAGCACCAGCAACGACCGCCGGGGACGCAGGTACGACACCAGCGCCTCCAGGTCGGTCCGCCCCGCCGTGTCGTGCAGGCCCAGGGCGTCGGCGACCGTGCGCGCGACGAGACGTTCGTCCCGCAACTCCCCCAATCCGGCGACCGCCACGCCACCGGGGAAGGCCCGGGTGAGTGAACTGGCCACCTGAGCGGCCAGCCGTGTCTTGCCCACGCCGCCCGCCCCGGTCAAGGTGACCGAACGTCCCGCGCCGAGCAGCCGTCGTACCTCGTTCTCGTCGTCCGCGCGGCCGACATAACTCGTCAGCGGCCGCCGGTGGACCTCACTTCCGCTCGCCATGGACCTCCTCACCCGCGAAACCGCCGGGCTCATATCGAAGCATGTCCGCCGCACGGGCGAATCCCGGAACGAGCGGTCACTGTGGGCTGTTCACACCACAGCCCGGGCTCTCCCGCATAGTGTCCGCGCACGCGGCGACGACTTGAGGCAGGTGGGGGCACGCCATGACCGGACGGCTGGACGTCGCCAAGGAGCAGGTCGAAGACGTATTCGGCCCGAAGGTCGCGAAACGACTCGGCGCGTTCGACGACGGGACTCTCTATGTCTCGGCGAGTGATTGGGCGGAACTGGCGGCCTGGTTCGTGGACTTCGCCGTCTATCTGCTGATCGCGGCGTTCGGTTTCATCGTGTTCGCGGTGGCCACCCGTAACAGCGCGTTGCCCGACGAGGCGCCGCTCCTGACGCTGCTCGGGCTGCTGATCGCCGTTCCGGTGCTTTATGGCCTGTTCTTCGGCAATGGCCGCCTTCTCGGCGCCGCCCTCACCGGGACCCGGCTCGTCCGGCTCAAGGACGGCGGCCGGATCGGCGCGGCGGCCTGCTGGGCCATGCTCGTGCGCACGGTGCTGGCCCCCCTCATGCTCGTCGCGATGGTGATGACCGGATTGGGTGCCGGCTCGGTCAGGAGGGTCAGCATCGACGACGAAGCCACCCGTCGGCTCCACGCGGCCGGGTTCCCGCGCCTGGTCCGGCCGAACTGAACGGCTGGTGTCGCGTGATCCTGCTGCCTTGCGGCGCTGTGGATCCACGTGGTTCCTGGCAAGTCGGAGAAAAGCAGCTCGTACTGGATGTACTTGGGCTTTTCTCCGGCGCAGCCAGGGGCCGCGTGGGCCGCAGCGGCGTAAGGCAAGCAGGGTCACGCGACACTAGCGGCCGCGCTCGTCCCATTCCGGCGCGTCGACGAAGTGGACGTCATACCGTTCGTGAAGGCGTTCGACCTCCTCCGGTGCGACGTTCCCGCGCAGGATCTCGGGCAGGACACGGAAATAGCCGAACCGTTCGACGCCGGGCGCCAGCGTGATGAGGACGTCCGCGTCGACGTCCGGCGGTGCGGCGAAAGCGTGCCGGACACCCGGCGGGACCACCACGTAACCACCCCGCTCGACCGTGATCGTCTCGGTGCCCACCAGCATCCGCAACGCGCCCTCCAGCACGTAGAAGGCTTCGGCGGATTTCCGGTGATAGTGCGGTTTCGTGCCGGGTTCCCCGGCGCGCAGGGACAGCCGGTTCGCGCCGAGGAATCCGCCTGTGTGCTCGCCGTCGGCCAGTAACCACAACGCGGGCTTCTCGATGACCTCCGCGTCCTTCTCCTGCATCACCCAGGCTTCGTTCGCCATCGTGTCTCGCTCCCCATCTGGTTGAAGTCTTCAACCAAGCTAGACCGAAGTGGTTGAAGGCGTCAACTGTTACGGTGTGGCCGTGACCAACTGGCTCGACACGGAACAGCAGCGTGACTGGCGGGCGTTCATCGAAGGATCGGTGCGCTTCATCGACCTTCTCGACCGGCGGCTGCGCGAGGAGCACGGGCTTTCCCTGGCGGAGTTCGAACTCCTGGTGCGACTGTCCGAAGCCACCGGCCGGTCGATGCGCATGGCGGACCTCGCGAAATCGGCGTACTACTCGCGCAGCCGGCTCTCGCATCGCGTCAGCGGGCTGGAGACCCGCGGCCTCGTCCAGCGGGAATCGACCGCCGACGACGGCCGCGGCGTGCGCGCCCGGCTCACCGACGAAGGGCACGAGACCCTGCGCCGCGCGGCACCGGACAACCTCCGCACCGTCCGCGAACACTTCGTGGACGTGATCGCGCCGGAAGACCTCCAGGCCGTCGGCCGCGCCATGCGCGCCGTCGCCGGCAGGCTCGATCAGTGACGCGAGGCGGCGGGCCGTTATGAGCCGGACCACACGCTCTGCCACCCGCGGCGACAGCCGGTAATCTCCGGTTCATGAGCGACGCGCCGCCGAGCCCTTCCGAGGCCTTCGACCTTCTGCTCGCCGGTAACCGGCGTTTCATCGCCGGCACCCCGGAGCACCCGAACCAGGACGCCGTCCGCCGCGCCGAAACAGCCCCGGGACAGCGTCCGTTCGCTGTCCTCTTCGGCTGTTCGGACTCGCGGCTCGCCGCCGAGATCATCTTCGACCGGGGGCTCGGCGACCTGTTCGTCGTCCGCACCGCCGGGCACGTCGCCGGTTCGGAGGTGCTGGGCAGCATCGAATACGCCGTCAGCATTCTCGACTGTCCCCTGGTCGTCGTGCTCGGCCACGACTCCTGTGGCGCCGTCGCCGCGACTCGCGCGGCGCTGACCGAAGGACTCGGCACCAACGGTTTCGTCCGCGACGTCATCGAACGGGTCACCCCGAGCGTCCTCGCCGCCCGCGCCGCCGGGCTCACCGGCGACGACGAGATCATCGACGAGCACATCCGGCACACCGTCGACCTCCTGGTCGACCGTTCGCGGCTGCTCGCCGACAAGATCGACGCCGGGGAAACCGCCGTCGTCGGACTGTCCTATCACCTGGCCGACGGCAACGCGCGCGTCGTCACGACCCGTGGTTTGAGCGAGCGACCGGCGGACGTCCAGCCTGCTTGAGGCTGAGGACGCCGAGGGCCGCGGCGAGCAGTCCGATCGCCAGTGCGATGAAGCCGCCGACGATTCCGTAGCCGGTGCCGGGGCCACCCTTGGCGGCGACCACCACGAAACCGCCGCCCGCCATGCCGAGCAGGCCCGCCGTCAGGGCCACGAACGCTCCGCGCCGGTTGCCGCCGGAACGGAAGCGAGCGAGGCCGCCCGCGATCACCCCGATCAGGCCGGCGAGCACGGCCACCAGCGACCAGAGACGGCCGGCGGTCAGGTAGGCGCCGGTGGCTTCGTTCGCGGCCAGTAGTTGGTGGACCGACATGGGGTACTCCTTCGCTCGATGACTGGATGCCCCGTCGATGGTGTCCGTCCGCCTGCCTCCGGTCGTCCCGTGGACGCAGACAATCCGGACTGCCGCCGACGCCGTAGAAGCTCCGGGACTACCGCGTGCGCGGTAGCCGGGGATCGTCCCCGCGGAGGAGTCGCGCGGCCGGACGGCTGGCTAGTGTGCACGCATGAGCAAGGGCCGGATCGGGATCTGGGACTGGGCGATCGCCGCCGGGGTGACGGCGGTTCTCCTGGTCACGGAACTGTCCGGCTCCTCCGCGAGTCTCGACCCGCCGGGCTACGTGCTGCTGGCCGCCGGTGGCCTGGCGCTCGCCGCGCACCGCCGGGCTCCGCTCACGGTGCTGGCCGTGACCGGCGTGTGCGCGCTGGGATACCAGGCCGCCGGTTCCACCGTGCCGATCATCGCCTTTCTGGTCGCCGTCTACGCCGCCGTCCGGGCCGGTCACTGGATCGTCGCCGTGGCCGGATCGCTGCTCATGGTCGGCGCGCTCCCACTGGTGATCCTGGTGTCCGGCAACGCCACCACCGTGAGCGACGCGCTCACCCAAAGCCGGGACACTCTCCAGCTGGCCTGGCTGATCGCCGCCGGCGCGGCGGGCGAGGCGCTGCGCCAGGCCGAACGCCGGGCCGACGAGGCCGAGCGCACCCGGGAGGAGGCCGCGCGGCGCCGGGCCGACGAGGAGCGGCTGCACATCGCGCGGGAACTGCACGATTCCCTCACCCACCAGATCTCCGTCATCAAGGTGCAGGCCGAAGTCGCCGTCCACCTGGCGACCAAACGGGGCGAGCCGGTGCCGGAATCGTTGCTGGCGATCCGGGAGGCTGGCCGGGAAGCGACCCGCGAATTACGGGCGACCCTGGAAGCCCTGCGTGACGACGAGACGAACCCGCCGCACGGACTCGACCGGATCGCCGACCTGGTGGACCGGGCACAGGCGACCGGTCTGGACACGACGCTCACCGTCGAGGGGCAACGGCACGACCTGCCCGCGGCGGTGGACCGCACCGCGTACCGGATCGTCCAGGAGTCCTTGACGAACATCGCCCGGCACGCCGCGGCCACGACCGCGTCGATCCGGATCGACCACCGTCCGGACGCCGTCGCCATCCAGGTCGACGACGACGGCAAAGCCACCCCGGACACCGAGCCGATCCCCGGTGTCGGGCTGCTGGGGATGCGTGAACGGGTCACCGCTCTCGGCGGCAGGCTCCACGCCGGACCGCGAACCGCGGGCGGCTTCTCCGTCCAAGCCGAACTTCCCGTGGAGCGAACGTCGTGATCCGTGTCCTGCTGGTCGACGACCAGCCGCTCCTGCGCAGCGGATTCCGCGCGCTGCTCGACGTCGAAGACGACATCGAGGTCGTGGCCGAAGCCGCCGACGGCCGCGAAGGCGTGGCACTCGCGAAGGAACACCTGCCCGACATCGCGCTCATCGACATCCAGATGCCCGTCGTCGACGGCATCGAGGCGACCCGGCGCATCGCCGCAGACCCGGCCCTGTCCGGCGTGCACGTCGTCATCCTGACCAACTACGGCCTGGACGAGTACGTCTTCAACGCCCTTCGCGCGGGCGCGGCGGGGTTCCTCGTCAAGGACATCGAACCCGAAGACTTCCTTCACGCGGTTCGCGTCGCCGCGCGCGGCGACGCCCTGCTCGCGCCGTCGATCACCCGCAAGCTGATCGACCGGTACGTCACCCAGCCGCCCCGCACCGGCACCGGAAACGGGCTGAAGGAACTGACGAACCGGGAACGCGAAGCCGTCGCCCTGGTCGCGCGAGGCTTGTCCAACGACGAGATCGCCGACCGGATGGTGATCAGCCCGTTGACCGCGAAGACCCACGTCAACCGTGCCATGACCAAACTCCACGCCCGCGACCGCGCGCAACTCGTGGTGCTCGCCTACGAATCCGGCCTGGTCGTACCGGGTTAGCCGCCCCGGCACCGGGTACCCCTTCCGAAAACCCACTCGGAAAGGAGGACCGGTGCCTGGCGGAACCGAAGCCGGCACGCTACGGCGGTACCGGCGGGCGTGCGACTATCTCGCCGCGGCGATGATCCATCTCAAGGACAACACCCTGCTCCGCGAGCCTCTCCGGCCCGAACATCTGAAGCCACGTCCACTCGGGCACTGGGGCACCTGCCCCGGCCTGACCCTCGTCTACGCGGGCCTGAATCGCCTCGTTTCCGAGACCGGGCAACGGACACTGCTCATCACCGGACCCGGCCACGGCGCGCCCGCCATCCACGCCAACCTCTGGCTGGAGGGCACTCACGCGGAGTACGACCCGCGGCTGTCTCTCGACGAGCGAGGGCTCACCGAACTCGTCGAACGGTTCTCCTGGCCCGGCGGTTTCCCCAGCCACCTGTCCCCCGAAGTCCCCGGTGTGATCCACGAGGGCGGGGAGCTCGGGTATGCGCTCGCGACGGCTTTCGGTGCCGCCTTCGACGATCCGGGGCTGCTGGTCGCCTGCGTGATCGGTGACGGGGAGGCCGAGACCGGGCCGACGGCCGCCGCCTGGCACAGCCCCAAATTCACCGGCAAGGGTGACGGCAGGGTCCTGCCCATCCTCCACCTCAACGGCTACAAGATCGCGTCGCCGACGATCTACGAAGCGATGTCCGAGGACGAACTCGCCGCCTATTTCACCGGCTGCGGCTGGAGCCCGATCCTGGTGGACGTCCGCGACAGCGAAGATCCGGACACACCGCTGGCCGAGGCGCTGGCGCGAGCACACGAGCGCGACGCGGGCCCGCCGCCGATGATCGTCCTGCGGAACTCCAAGGGAGCGGGCCTGCCCGCGACCACGCCGGACGGAACGCCGCTCGAAGGCACCTTCCACGCCCACCAGGTCCCCCTGTCCGGCGCCGCTGACGATCCGCGCGAACTCGCCGCACTGGAACGCTGGCTACGGTCCTACCGGCCGGAGGAACTCTTCGACGAGAACGGTGTCCCGGCCGAGGACATCCTGACGGTGCCACCCGACCCGGCGTTGCGGCTCGGCCGGGTCCCGCAGGCCAACGGAGGACGGCTTCGCCGCGATCTGCCGCTGCCGGACGTCGCGAAGTACGCCGTCGCGGTCGACGAGCCCGGTGCCGCCGACGCGAGCGCCCCCGAAGCGCTCGCGGAATGGCTGGCGGAGCTCGTCCGGCGTGCGCCCGCCACGTTCCGCGTCGTCTGCCCGGACGAGCTGGAGTCCAACAAGCTGGGCGCGCTTCTCGAAGCGACACCACGCCAGTTCGACCGTGACGTTCCCGGGTACACCGAGCATCTCGCCCCGCGCGGCCGCGTGCACGAGGTGCTGTCGGAACATCTGTGCCAAGGCTGGTTGCAGGGCTACCTGCTCACCGGACGGCACGGGCTGTTCCCCTGCTACGAAGCGTTCGTGTCCATTGTGGACAGCATGGTCAACCAGTACGCCAAATTCCTCAAGATGGCGGGCGAGGTGCCATGGCGCGCATCGGTGGCGAGCCTGAACTACCTGCTCACCAGCGACGGCTGGCGTCAGGAGCACAACGGCTACAGCCATCAGGGCCCCGGCTTCATCAACCAGATGCTGACCAAGAAGGCCACCGCCTCGCGGATCTATCTCCCGCCGGACGCGAACACGCTGCTGGAGACGATGCACCGCTGTCTCGGCTCGACCGGCCTGATCAACGTCGTCGTCGCGGGGAAACAGAGCGGCCCGCAGTGGCTCTCGCCCGAGGAGGCCCGCGCGCACTGCCGTGCCGGTGCCGCGGTCTGGCCGTGGGCGAGCACCACCGAAGACGCCGCCGATGTCGTCCTCGCCTGCGCCGGGACGACCCCGACCGTCGAAACCCTGGCCGCGGCCCAGCTGCTGCGCGAAGCCGCGCCGGACCTGCGGGTGCGGGTGGTGAACGTGGTCGACCTGCTCTCGCTCTGCCCGCCGGACCGGCATCCCCACGGGATGTCCAAGGAGGCGTTCACCGGCTGCTTCGGCGACGGGACCCCGGTGGTGTTCGCCTTCCACGGCTACCCGTCCGCGGTGCACGAGGTCCTGCACGGCCGTCCCGGCACCGACCGCTTCCACGTGCACGGCTACCTGGAGGAAGGCACCACGACCACCCCGTTCGATCTGCTCGCGAGCAACCGGATGACCCGCCACGACCTCGCCGCCGACGCCGTACGGCGGGCACCGGGCTGGGCTTCGGCAGGCGGCGACCTCGCGCGCGACCTGATCCGGCGACGGGACGCCGTCCTGCGTCAGTCCTATCAGGACGGTGAGGATCCGGCGGAGATCACCGGCTGGCGGTGGCGCGCATGAGGGTCCTCACCGTCAATCCCGGCTCGGGCAGCCTGCGCCTGCATGTGGTCGACGGCGAGGACGTCGTCGACTCGGCGGAGATCGGCAAGCGGCCCTCCGATGCCACGGCAGACGTTCAGTCCTTTGTGGATGGATTGAAGGTCGATGTGGTCGCTCACCGGCTCGTGCACGGCGGGTCCGCGCTCGTCTCGCCGTCCGTGGTGGACGCCGGAGTGCGCGAGGCGATCGCGGCGGCGAAATCGCTGGCGCCGGAACACGTCCCGAACACCGAAGCCCTGCTGGACCAGCTGACCGGCCTGCTGCCGGACGTTCCGCACGTCGTCTGCCCGGACACCGCCTTCCACCACGACCTGCCGGAGGTCGCGCGGACCTATCCCCTGCCCGCGCGCTGGCGTGAACGCTGGGATCTGCGCCGCTACGGGTTTCACGGACATTCGTTCGCCTGGGCGGTCCGGCGGGCCGCCGAGCTGCTCTCCCGGCCGGCGACCGGGCTGAACCTGCTCGTGGCGCATCTGTCCGGTGGCAGCTCGGTCTGCGCGGTCTCCGGCGGGCGCAGTGTCGACACGTCGATGGGCTTCACCCCGCTCGAAGGCACGATGATGGCCAAACGCTCCGGCAGTGTCGACCCCGGCATGCTGCTGTGGCTCCTGCGGGAAGGGCATGTCGCGCTGGACGAACTCGAGGACGGCCTCTACCACCATTCGGGGCTGCTCGGCCTGTCCGGCACCTCGGACGACACCCGCGAGCTGGTCAAGGACAGCCGGGCCGGTGACGTCAGGGCCCAGTTCGCCATGGCGGTGTTCGAACACCGCGCACGCCGTGAGATCGCGGCCGTCGCGGCGGGCCTCGACCACGTCGACGCACTGGTGCTCACCGGCGACATCGGCTGGGACCAGCCCGAGGTCGCCGAGGCCATCGCACGCGGACTCGGCGTACTCGGGATTCGGGGCGGTCTGTCCTCCGAACGTTCGGAGGACGCGGTCATCAGCGACCGGGAAGCGCGGATACCGGTCCTGACCGTGCGGTCGCGCGAAGAACTGTCCCTGGCGTCGGCAGCGGCGGACGCTTTGCCGGTGCCGCGGGGGAAGCCGTGGTTGCCGGCGAAGTGAGCCGGGTAACCGGTGACAGAACCACGAGCACTACCGGAGGAAAGAGCGATGGCCACCTGCGAAGTCTGTGGAAACGACTACGAGAAGACCTTCGAGATCCGCACCGTCGAGGGAGCGATGCACACCTTCGACTCCTTCGAATGCGCGATCCACCAGCTCGCCCCGATCTGTGACCACTGTGGATGCCGCGTGGTCGGGCACGGGATCCAGGTGGAAGACCGGTTCTTCTGCTGCGCCCACTGCGCACGGGAAAGTTCCGTCGCCGGCGGCGACAAGGCCCGCGATGCCGTGGCGGCGTCCCACTGAGAGTCCACAAGGGACACTTGCTGGCAACTGGTGGCGTGTTCGCGGGCGCGGCCGGTGGTGGGTGAAGGCTCCCTTCACCGTGTCTGATGCGGCGATGGGAGCCTTCGGCCCTGGTCACGCTGTCGGACCGCGTCCCTCACTGTGTGGATTTCGGGACGTCAGATGTCCCGAAATCCACACAGTCCAGCGTGACAGGTCCTGTGAACACCTGTTTCACACACCCGAACTGACGCCACCTTTGCCTCATCCCTCAATAGAGCGGGTCGGTGTTCGCATACTCACCGGGATCTCGCCGCGGCACGGTCGAGCGTGGAGGATTTAGGACGTTGAGCGTCCCTGATCCTCCACGCTCGGATCACGCCATCCGGCCGGCACCTCGAGCGGGGAAGATTCCGGACACTGAACGTCCGGAATCCTCCCCGCTCACCACCATCGCCTGCCGGGCCAAGGCGTGCGATCAGATCGAGAACCGGAGGATCGCGCCGACGCCCTCTGCCAGGCCTTCGCCGCTGACAGGGACGATGTCCGCGCCTGCGGCCAGCACGGCCGCGGGCAGCGCTTCGTCCGCGCGGCATTCAGTCAGGGCCTCCGCGCCGGTCCCCGAGAGTTCGAGGTCCTCCCTGGTGGTCGCGATCTGTGTCGGGTCGTCCGTGACCCAGACCAGGCGATCCGCCAGCGAGTCGGCGTCGATCAGCAGGGTCTCGACGGCGCTCGAACGCAGCGCCGCGGCCGTTCGCGCGAGCCCGTCCGTCGCGAGTCCGCCCTCACGGCCCTGTTCGACGCGGAAGCGTTCGATCACGTCCTGGCGACGGCGTTCCGCGTGCTCGACGAGGACGCGGCGGACCTCGGCTTCGAGCGCCTCCGGGGCACTGCCGTCCGCTCGGCCGCCTTCCTCCAGCTCGACGACCTTTTCCTTCCCTCGCGGGGCGAGTTCTTCGCGCACCAGCGTCCGCGCCTGCACCTCACCCGCGAGGATCAGCACCTCGGCGCCGACGGAGTCCGCGAGTTCGACGGCCTCGCGCGCCACGTCCGCGGCGTTGCGTTCGGCGACGGCCTCCACCCGGTGCTGGATGTTCCAGTAGGCAGAGCCGCCACCGCGCACCTTGTGCACCGGATGTTCCTCACCCTGGACGGTCCGCTGTTCGGCGCCGTCCTCGCCCGCCGCGAACAGGTCGGCCCCGGTCTTGTCCGCGACCACCACCACATGCGGTACGACGACCGGGGTGAGCCGCAGGAGCGGGAGCAGGTACGGCTGCTGCGCGACGCGGACGATCTCCCGGGGCGGCGGCTCCACGAGTTCTTCGTCGAGTACGACCTCGTCACCGCCCGCGACCAGGGCACGTCCGGCCCTGCCCTCCGAAGGCGGTGCGGCGGCCACCGCCGCGTCCAGGGCGCTGAGCGTCCGCTCCTGCGCGCCTTCGTCGGCGAGTTGCTTGCGGATCGAGCGCCAGCGCAGGTCCAGCTGCGCGGCGGCGTCTTCGGTGTTGTGCGAGTTGTCGAAGTAGACCGACGCGAAGGGGCCTTCACGTGCGGTCACTTCCCGGAGCGTTGAGCTGTGCACGGCATCTCCTGTCTCGTCGGTTCCGTTGCCGATCTTCGAGTACCCGGGAGCGGGCAGGCGAATCATGGCCGGCCGCGACGGGCCGCGAGGCCGGCGAGCGTGCGATGGCAGACCTTGCCGGTCCGGCCCAGCGGGAGTTCCGGAAGGGTGAGCAGGAGCTCCGGCAGTTTGCGGACGGCGAGGCCTCCGGCGGTGAGGAACGCCGTGAGCTCGGTCAACGTCGGCGAGTGTCCGTCGCGGACGGTCACGCAGGCGCAGAGCCGTTCTCCCAGGCCGGTGTCCGGGACCGGGACACAGGCGACCTCGCTGATCGCGGGATGGTCCCCGATCGCGAGCTCCACCTCGGCCGGGCTGATCGTGTACCCGCCGCGGATCACCACGCGTTTGCGCCTGCCGGTGACGTGGAGCCTGCCCTGGTCGTCGAACCGGCCGTTGTCACCCGTCCGCACCCAGCCCCCGTCGAGCCGGTTCGCGGCGTCCAGTTCGGGCGCGGCGACGTAGCACAACGGTGTCATGGGACCTCGTGCGCAGATCTCGCCGTCGACGAGGCGGATCTCGCAGACGGCGGGATCCGGGACACCGACACCGTTCTCCGGCTCCGTCGTATGGCAGTTGACGCCGTCGGACGAGCCGTAGATGTCGATCATCCCGACACCGAACCGCCGACGGCAAGCGTCGCGTGTCGAAGGCGGCAGCGTGTCACCACTCGACACGATGGACACGAGCCCGGCGGTGTCCACCGTCGCGGGGTGCTCGGCCATGCGCCGCCACATCGCGGGTACGGCGAACACCTGCGTCGGACGGTGCTCGGTGATCAGCCGGAGCGCCGCGCCCGCCTCGAACCGGCGTGTCAAGACCAGCGTGCCGCCGGCGCGGCACAGCGTCACCGGCACTCCGAACGAGCCGAATCCCGAGGTCGGCGAGACGAGGACCAGGTCGCGAGGCGCCGTGGTGCCGCCATGGACGGCACGGAGATAGTTGGCCCGGCCGCCGGCGAAAGCGTTGTGCGAGTAGGCGACCATCTTCGGTTCCGACTCCGAGCCGGACGACACCAGGATCCGGGCCGGAGCGTCCGGGTGCGGACGGAGGTGAGCCGCGCGGCGCGGATCCGACGAGCCCTCCACTCGCCCGTTCTCGATGACGAAACGGACACCCGCGCGGTCGAGGAGGCTGTCCGAGCCGGAGGGCAGTGGCAAGACCACGGCGCCGAGCGCCAGGACCGCCAGCTCGGCGATCACCGCGTCACGTCCGTCGGGTTCCCGCACCGCGACGATGTCCGTCGAACCGCATCCGGCCACCGAAAGCCGGGCCGCCAGTTTCCGCACCGCGGCGTCCAGTGCCGTGTAGTCGAGCGCGCCCTCGTCGTCGATCACCGCCGTGCGAAGCGGATGCTCGCGAACGCGGTCACGGAACAGCGAGTACAGCTCGCGGTCCGGGCAGTGTCCACATCGGACCCATTCGCGGCGTAGCGCGGCGGGAACGAGGTCACGCAGGATCACCCCGGTCGCCGACACCCAGGTCATGACCTGAATTCCCACGGCGATCCGACGAGTACGCAGTCGGTATGGATCAGCGCGCGGGAAAAGCGGGGATCCGCGGCGAGGGCGGCGAGGTCGTCGCACACCGGAACGGTGAGCGGGCGGTCGCAGGACCGCCGGGCCCCCGCGTTGAGCCTGCCCGCCGCGGACAGGAGCGACGAGTCGACGCGGGTGGCGCCACGGGCCAGGCCCGCCACGATCCCGTGTGCGCAGACGACGCCGCCGAACACGTCGACGATCGTCATCAGCGACGACGGGACCCCCGCGTGGGCCTGCACGACGAAATCCGTGCCCACCGGGGGTTCCGGGCCCAGTTCGGTACCCCATCCCGACGCGTGCGCGTACAGGATCCCCGGCCGGGCACGCGCCAGATCGAGGGCGCGCAGCGACCATCGCCCTGCCTTGCCCGGCGCCCAGTTGTGCAGGAACACGTCGGCGCCGACGGCGAGTTCGAGCAGGTGGTCCCTGCCGACCGGGGTGCTCAGGTCGATCTCGACGACTTCCTTGCCGTCGTTGAGCGCGCGGAACCTGGCCGACGTCCGCCCGGCGATCGGCGGGACCCACCGCAGTGGGTCGCCGCCCGGCGGTTCGATCCTCAGCACCGTCGCGCCGAGCAGCCGGAGCAGGTGCCCCGCCAACGGACCCTGGACCCGGCGGCAGGATTCGAGCACGAGCAAGCCGGACAACGGGAGTGGCTCCACCGGCCGGACCGGCCGGTACCCCCGGCCCTCGCCGCGAACGACGAACGCGGGCGCAGTCTCGATCGGGCGGTCCGCCACGCGCACCAGCGTCATGCCGGACCGGACTGCCGCGTCCTCGATCTCGGCGATCGGCCGGGTGGCGAGAGTTTCCGGCAGCCGCCGCGGCAGGGGGCAGGTCGCGGTGGCGAAGCGTTGCATGAACGGCCGCCAGCCATGGGAAGTCGTTCGCTCGTCGACACCGAGACCCGGCCAGAACCGTTGCCACACCGCCGGATCGAGGGTCTCGATCTCGAAGAAGACCCCGTCGGACGAACGGAAGGGCGGCCCGCCGGGAATCAGCGGCTCCTCGTGATCGTCTTCGGTCGTCGCCGCCGCGAGATACTGCGAGATCGCCAGCAAAGCCGCCTGCGCCAGTGAAGTGGACACGCCGCTCAGCGGGATGCCCCGGCCGTGGGCGAGTTTCAGCGCGACGGCGCCCAGCTCGGCGAGTTCGGCCGCGAGGATGGACGCGTAGTCGAGACCCAGCCGGGCCGGCACACCGGACTTCCGGCCGTGGACGTGCATGATGCCGCAGGCGGCTTGCACGTCGAGCTCACCGGCCAGCGGCAGGTCGACGGGGCCCGCCACGGTCACGGTGTCGAGTGCGGTGCTCATCCGGCGCGCCTGCCGTGCACGGAGTACACGACACACGACGACGCGCGGAATCCCGGATCCGCCATGACCGCACGCACTTCGGCGAGCTCGTCGTCGGTCATGCCCGCGGCGACCAGCTTGTCCCGCAGGTGATGGGTGTGGTGGATCAGCAGGTTCAGCCCGGGTGACCCCGCCCGCCACGGGAAGAGCACGGGCACCGGATCGACGTCGACCAGGCCCGCGGCGGCCATCGACGCGGCGGCGCGGCGGCCCCACGTGCCGTCCCCGCCCGCCATGGTGAACGTCTTTTCCTTGGCTGCCAGAAACTTCTCGTACAGTTCCACCGACCGCGCGTCGGGCGCGAGCAGCACCGGGCCGTAGGAGATGTCGAATTCGTCGATCTGCATCCAGCCGCCCGGTTTGAGGCCACGCGCCAGCTTGCGGAGCACGGCCTCCCGCTCGGGCAGATGCTGCAACACGAGCCGGGCGTGGACGAGGTCGAAATCGCCGCGAGGCAACGGATCCCGGACGATGTCGTGCCGGAGCACGGTCAACCCGGGCCCGGAGGCGAGGTGGCCGGTTTTGATGTCGGTCGCCAGCACCGACCCGGTCGGCGCCACCCTGGCGGCCAGCCACTGTGCGACGCCGCTACCGCCCGCGCCGACTTCGAGGCAGGACCAGCCGTCACCGACACCGGTCTCCCCCAGCCGTGCGAACGTGATCGGGTCATACGCCTCGGAGAGACAGCGATGCTGTTCGATGGCGTGTCCACTGTCGTTGTCGAACACGTAAGCCGTTGTCACGTCCACCTTCCCGATCCCTGTGTTTCGGCCGTCCCGGTCAGCCGGGCCAGCAGTTCCAGTCGCCGCACCTTCCCGGTGCCCGTTCTCGGGACCTCATCCCACGGGAGCACCACCGGCTCCCCCAGCGGCGGCAGGTCGAGTACCGCGGCCCGCCAGTGCGCCGGATCGAGGCCGGTGTCGGTCACGACGACCGGGATCGGCGCCCGTCCCGCCGCGGAAAGCAGCACGCATTCGGCGATGGCCGGGAGGCGGTCTTCGATCTGGTCCTCCACCGCGAGGCAGCTCATCCCGGGAACGCTGTCGACCTCGCGATCCAGCAGGGTCACGGCGCCGCTCCGGCTCACCACGCCGAGGTCTCCGGTGTTCCACCACGGGCCGTGGGCCTTGGCCTCCCACCGGTCCTGTTCACCCACGTACGCCACGCAGCGGGCGCGAGTGCGGGCCAGCACCAGCCCGGCGGTGCCCCGCGGCACCGGTTCGGCGGTCTCCGGGTCGACGACCCGCAACCGGGCGAGGCCCGGCAACGGCCTGCCGAGTTCACGGGTCGTATGCGCGGAACGTCTGGTGAAGAACCGGAACGACAGCGGTCCCGTCTCGGATTGGCCCCAACCCTGCATCCATAGTGGACGCTTCCGGCGGGTCGCGTGGAGCATCGTCCTGATCACCGGAGGATGCACGGCGTCGTAGGTGCTGACGAACCTCCGCACCCGGCGGAACGGGTTCTCGGGCGTGTCCGCGAGCGGCCGCCAGCGCACGTACGCCGACGGGAGTGCCTCGATGACGGTCGGCCGATGACGGCCGAACACCCTTGCCGCCGAAGAGGAATCGCTCAGGATCACGATCTCCTTCGGCGCGAGGCACAGCGCCGACGCCGTCCAGCAGAAGGTGCGGCCGTGCGCGTACGCGCTGGCGTTGCCCACCACGTCGTCACGCCGGAGCCCGAGGACGGGCCAGCGGACCGACTCCGGCCGAGCGAGCCGGTCGATGATCGTCCGCGTCGTGTGGACGACCAGTTTCGGTGTCCCGGTCGTTCCCGAGGTGTGGCAGATGAGCAGCGGTTCGTCGTCGTGCCTCCGGTGCGGCGCGGGCGGCGACGCGGCGGTGAAGTCTTCGATCCGCAGGACCCGGTCCGCGCCGGGGGCCGGACGATCGGTGACGAGCACCGCCGGGCCGAGGCGTTTCAGCAGGAGTTCCACCGTGTTGTCCGGCAGCAGGCCGGACAGCTTCGCCGGGACAGCCCCGATTCGCACCGCGGCGCAGGCGAGCAGGTCGTAGTCCCAGTGGTTGCGCTTGACGATGGCCACCCGATCTCCCGGCCCCACACCGGCTTCGGACAACCATCCCGCGGCGTCCCGCACCAGCCCGGCGAGTTCGGCGACCGTGTACTCGGTGCCGCGCATCGGCGCGATGTCGAACGGCCGGTCGAGGTGAACCCTCGTACCGGTGTGCGCGCACTCGTCGAACAGCGTTCCCATGTCGTGCGGTTTCATCGAGCCCTTTCCTCCGCCGGACGAGTGGCGAGCCGTCGTGCGGCCCGGATACCGGAGCGGACGGCCGCCTCGCTGCACGGGCTCAGGAACACCCAGTCACCCGCGTAGTCGACGACGCCACGGCCGAGACCCGCCTCGAACGAGGCCCGCAGGGCGAGCGCCCGAGGCGTCGCTTCGGGCGCCGCGTGCCGCACCCGCCGGACGATCGAGCGGCGGGTCGCCGAATTGAGGCCGGGAACGAGAGGCTCGGCAGCGCCTGCCAACCGGCTCGCCACCTCCTCGTCGGAGGCGTCGAGCAGCTCCGATATCACAGCCGGATGGGCCATGAGCGTGACCAGCCCGCGGCCTTCCGGTGCGCGACCGGGGTGTTTCAGATGGTCGAAGATGACCGTGGACACCGTGCCGTTCTCCGCGGTCGGCACGACCAAGGCATAGTCGGGACCACCGAGCGGACGATCGAGCAGCAGATGCGCCTTGACGATCGGGGTGAACGAGCACGCGTCGAGGAAGTCCGAGCCGTGCCGCGGGTACAGCCGCACCGCCACCGGGGCGGGCACGGCCAGCACGACCGCGCGCGCCGTGATCTCGCGCGTGCCGCTGAGGATCCGCGCCGAGGAACCGTCATCGACGACCTGATCGACCCGGAAACCCGTGCTGACGTCCGTTTTCGCGGCGAGAGCGCGGGCGAGGGTGTCCATGCCGTCGCGGTACGCCCGCCAGGTCGGCGGCGGTCCCACCGCGGTCAGCAGGGCGAGCAGGGGCGCGGCCGCCGAACGCGCCGGATCCCAGCCGAAGAAGCCGGAGACCACCGGCTGCAGCAGGTAGTCCAGCAGATCCGGATGATGCGGCGCGGCGAACTCCGCGACGGTGGCCTCGCCCAGCCGGGACGCCTCCGGACGTTCGGTGTCGAAGCTCCCCCGGATCACGCGCGCCGCCTCCAGGCGCGCCCGGAGGGACAGCCCCGCTCCGGTGAGCAGTCCTCGCGGCTGCGCGACCCCGGACCGCGCACGGCCACGCCACATCGCGATGCCACGGCCGATCCGGGGCGCCGCTGCGGCGTCGACGCCCAGTTCCGCCAGCAGCCGCCAGGTCGCCTCGTAACCCCGCTCGGCCATCTGCTCGGCACAGGTGTCGATCAGGTAGCCGTCCTCGCGCAGCGTCGTCATCCGGCCGCCGACCACGTCGGCCGCTTCGAAGACCCGCGCCTCCCGCCCCGACCGGCCGAGCCGGTACGCGGTGGTGAGCCCGGCGACGCCCGCGCCGACCACCGCCACGTCGACGTCGGTCACGTGATCACCACCAGGTTCACCACGACCAGTATCAGCACGGTGAGCCGGTGGATCCGGATGCCGAGCATCCGCGCCCGCAGGATGTCGTCCAGCGCGAACCCGAGCCACACCTGCCGGATCCGCGCCACGATCGTGGGCGACAGCGCGAGCGGGAACCACCAGGGACCGCCGAGCGCGGGTACGGCGAGGATCAGCGCGAACTCGGCCGCCGAAACGGCGATCACGAAGAACATGTTGCCCCGTGCGGAGGTCAGGGCCGCGACCGTCGGCCTGCCGACCCGCCGGTCGCCGTCGACGTCGTTGGTGTTGGAGTAGACGCCGAACAGCAGCGGCCCCAGCCCGAACAGCAACGCCTGGGCGAGCGCGAAACCGGTGAACTCACCGGAGGCGAGACCGTACGGCGCCAGCACCAGCGCCCAGCCGAGCGCCGCGATGAAGAACTCCTGGAAGCCGTGGTAGCTGAGCTTCACACCCCAGGAGTACTGCAACGAGAAGACGTAGGTGACGACGATGAGCACGACAGTCCACACAGGACGGTGCGGGGCGATCGCGATGGCCGCGAGCCACAGTGCCGCGCCGACGACTCCGGTCGCCCACGCGAACCGCAGCACCTGGTCCTCGTTCAGCGTTCCCGCCACCAGCGGCTTGCGGTACCGCTTGCGCCGGAGGTCGTCGGGCGAGTAGTTCGTGATGTCGCTGCCGTCGCGGTAACCGGTCAGGTCGTCCAGCGCGACCATCGCCGCGATCACGAACACCTCGCCGAGCAGGAACACCCCGACCGACGCCAGGACACTCGCGTCGAACCTCGACGCCGGCGCAAGCAGCGTCCACACCAGGATCACGCCGAGGTAGTAGTCGACGATGTCGAGCTTCGCGAGCCGGAAATACGCTTTGCCGCGAGTGACGGCAAGGGTGGTCATCGCGGGTCGTCCAGCGCGATCAACGCGGCGAACGACCGGTCGCCACCGTAATGCAGCTCACGCCGTTCGAGCAGGTGCGCGCCGGGGAGAAGGGCCAAGTACTCCTCCACGGTCCGCAACCTCGAGAACCTGCCGACCGGGATGTCGGCCTCCTCGTACTCCACCAGGACGAGATGCCGGGCCGCCGCGGCGATCGCCCGGCACGCTTCGGCGATCTCGTCGTCGTCAAGGATGTGCATCAGTACCCACACGCAGACGGCGGCGTCGAATCGCTTATCCCGCCAGGGAAGCCGTTGGACGGTCGTGCGCACGAAGTCCACAGTGGACAGGTGTGCGCAGTTCTCCTTGGCCAGCGCGAGCATGCGCGGGGTCATGTCGATCGCCGTCACCGTGCGGGCCCGCGCCGCGATCGCCGGGGTGAGCCTGCCCATCCCGCATCCGATCTCCAGCGCGGCCCCCACCCCGCCGAGTGAACGCAGCAGGCCGGTGACGAGCCGGATGGTGCGCGCGGTCGTTTCGGCCGCGAGTTCGGCGGGCTGGGACGCGCGCATGACCCGGGCCAGCCCGGGGCGCTCCGCGCGTCTGCGCCACTCGTCGGCGACCTCGCTCGGCGCGGGGGTCCGGGTTACCTGCTGCATCAAGACTCCTTCGCGAATCGGCACACCGCGTCCGCGATGCGTTCCACCTGCTCGTCGGTCAGCTGCGGGTAGATCGGGATGGCCAGCGTGCGCCGCGCGGCCGACTCCGCCGCGGGCCAGGCGTCGCCCGGCCGGGTGTAGCCGGTGAAAGCGGGCTGCCGCGGCAACGGCGCCGGGTAGTACACGTGCGAGCCGATCCCCTGCGCCGCCAAGTGATCCCGGAGTTCGTCCCGGCGCTCACTCAAGAGCGAATAAACGTAGTAACACCGCCCGTCGCGGGCCGGAGGTGGCGCGAGCACGCCGCAGCCGGCCAGTTCGGCGAAGCGTCCGGTGTAGTACTCGCCGATCCGTGCCCGGCGTTCGAGCCGCTGGGACAAGGTCGGGAACCGGTACAGCTGGAACGCCGCCATGATCTCGTCGAACCGGCTGTTGTACCCGACACGGTGATACAGGAAGCGGGTCTTGCCGTCCTGGCCGTGGTTGCGCAGCATCCGCACCATGGAGCCGAGCTCACGATCGTCGGTGACGACCATTCCGCCCTCGCCCGGCATGCCGAACGTTTTGACCTGCACGAACGAGTACACCCCCGCGTCACCCCACCGCCCGGCCGGGGTGCCCGCGAGCGTCCCGCCCTGCGCGACGGCGGAATCCTCCAGCAGCCGCACGCCCGCGTCGGTGGCGATCCGGCGCAACGCGGGCATGTCCGCCATGACCGAGAACATGTGCGCCGGCATGATCACCTTGGTGCGCGGGGTGATCAGGCGGGCGACCTCGGCGGGGTCGACGACCATGGTCCACGGGTCGATGTCGGCGAACACCGGCGTCGCGCCGAGCAGCGCGGGCGCGGCCGCGAGCGGTGCGCAACCGAACGCGGGCACGATCACCTCGTCCCCGGCGCCGACGTCCATCGCGCGCAGCACCAGCATCAGCGCGGAGGTTCCGCTTCCGCAAGCGATCGCGTCCGCGGCGCCGACCGAATCGCGGATGACCTGCTCGAATCGGGCCGTATGCACTCCGAGAATGAATTTCTGTTCCGGCGCGAGCCCGACCCTCTTGACGATGTCCAGCAGTTCTTCGCGGTCGTCGTCGAAGAGATCCACCGGAAAGAACGGCAGCGTCATCCGCGCCGCCCCTGAAAGAAATCACGGATCGAGTCGCAGACCCGGTCGCAATCGGCGACAGGCATATCCGGATACAGCGGTAACGCGAGAGTGTGACGGCAGGCATTCTCGGCGTTCGGGAAATCACCCTTCCGATAGCCCAGTCCGGTGAAGCAGGGTTGCAGATGAAGCGGCGTCGGGTAGTACACCTCGGTCTGCACGCCTTTCGCCGCCAGATGCGCCGCCAGGTCGTCCCGCGAGTCCACCTCGACCACGTACACGTAGAACACGCTGTCCGGCCGCACCACCGGCAGCTTGCGCACTCCCGCCACGTCCGAGAGCGCCTCGGTGTACCGGGAAGCCAGTTCGGCGCGCCGGGTGATGTCGTCGTCGAGCCCGGTGAGCTTCGCGAGGAGGACGGCCGCCTGGATGTCGTCCATCTTGCTGTTCACGCCGGGCAGCCCGGTCTCCGTCGAGATCGCGGGGAAGTCGGCGATCGTGGCGCCGAACCGGCCGTGGTGACGGAGCGCGTCGACGGTCCCCGCGATCCGCGGGTCGTCGGTGAGGACCGCACCCGCGTCACCGAGCGCGCCCAGCGTCTTCGTCGGGAAGAACGACAGCACGCCACCGGCGCCGAACAGTCCGGCGTGGGCGCCGCGGTGCCGCATGCCGATGGCCTCCGCGCTGTCCTCGACCACCGTGAGCCCGAGGCGACGCGCGACATCGAGGACCCTGTCGATGTCCGCGAGCTGCGAAAACAGATGCGTCGGCATGACGAACCGAGTGCGCTCCCCCGCGGCGTCGGCCACCGCGGCCGGGTCGATCCCGTACCCGTCCGGCTCGATGTCGGCGAAGACCGGGGTGCCGCCCGCGAGCACGACCGAGGTCGCCGTCGCGCCGAAGGAGAAGGCCGGGACGACCACTTCCTCACCGGACCGGAGACCCGCCGCCCGCAGCAAGAGGACGAGCGCGTCCGTTCCGCTGTTGACCCCGATGACAAACTTCGCGCCCGTGTACGCCGCCAGCGCGGCTTCGAGCTCGGCAACCTTGCGGCCGTGCGAATACTTGCCATTCTCGATCACGTCGAGAATATGTCGCCTGGTACTGGTCCAGGTTCGCTCGAATGTGGCCGATTGGTTGTGGAAAGACACCGACAGCGTACCCACCTCCGGTGGCGTAGGAACCGTTCCCGAGCGTAGATCAGGCAATCCGGCCACCCGGCAGATTCGCACTTCCTGGTCAACCCGGGACCGAAGCATTGACACTCGATCTTCGCGATGTCAGTTTTGAAATGGATTTCGAATTGCGAAACTCGAGGAGCAGACTCACCAGTGCGTTCATTCGTTGTGGGACTCGGCCGCGCCGGCGCGGGTCTGCATCTTCCGGTCTTGGCCAAACTCCGCGAACGAACCCCTCAGCTCTTCGACGACGGCCCCGTCACGGCGTGCGAGCCGCGACAGAACGTCGCCTCCCGGCCGGGTCTCGTGGTCGCGCCCACCATCGACGCCGCGGCCACCGGGCTCGATCCCGACGGCACCGTCGCCCACGTCTGCACACCGCCGACCGAACGGCTCACCGTGCTCACCGAGCTCGCCACGTTGGGCTTCCGCAAGGTGATCGTGGAGAAACCGCTCGCCGCCGACATCGACGACCTCGCCCGCATCATCCGGCTGCGCCGTAAGTACAAGCTGCATGTCGAGGTCGTCGAACCCTGGCTCGCCAGCACCCTCACGGCACGGTTGGTCGAGCTGATCCGCGACGGCCGGTTCGGCGCCGCGAAGTCGATCGACATCGTCCAGAACAAGCCGCGGTTCCGCCGTTCACTCGTCCGGCCCGGGCATCCGACCGCCTTCGATGTCGAACTGCCGCACGGGGTCGCGCTCGCGCTGCGGCTCGCGGGCGCCGCACGGGTCACCCACGCGTCCGGGTCCGATCTCGAAGTCGAGGGCAACATCGGCCCCCGGATGGGCGGCGCCGCGGTCGGGCTCCGGCACAATTCGGGGATCCACACCGAGATCCGTTCGGACCTCACTTCCCCGGTGCGCGAGCGGCGGGTCACCGTCGACTTCGAGCAGGGCACCGCTGTCGGGCATTTCGCGGTGAGCGGTGAAGACCACCACTCCCAGCTGACGTTGTCTTCGAGCGGCCGCTCCGAGCACGTCGTGCTGCGGGACGACGCGATGACCGAGTGGATGTTCGAGGCCTACCGGAAGTTCCGGCTGGACGGGGAGCAGACCCAGGGGTTCACCTTCGCCACCGAGGTGGTGCGGCTGCTTTCGGTGGCCAAGAACATCTGCGCGGAACCGGTCTCCCGGCCGAGGCGTCCCGAGCCCGACGCGGTGGTCACCCATGCCGGATGACCCGGTGTTCGCCGGTATCACGGACGAGGCGGCGGCCGACCTCGGCGGCCAGCTCTCGGCGCTCGACGCGCTGGGCTGGAAGGCGATCGAACTGCGCAGCGTCGACAACGCCGCCATCGCCGACCTCTCCGACGAACGGTTCGACGCCGTCGCGACCACCTTGTCGGACGAGGGGGTGCGCGTGGTCTGCCTGGCCTCCCGGATCGGTGGCTGGGCCCGGCCGATCGGCACCGACTTCCGGCACGACCTCGCCGAACTCGACGTACTCGCCGGGCGAGCCAAGGCGATCGGCACCCGCTACCTCCGGATCATGTCCTATCCCAACGAGGGGTTGAGCGGTCACCGGTGGCGGGCTCAGGTCATCGCGCGGATCACCGTCCTCGCCGAACGCGCCGAAAAGCACGGGGTGACGCTGCTGCACGAGAACTGCTCGGGCTGGGCGGGGACCAGGGCCGAGCGTATGCTCGAACTGCTGGACGAGGTCGCGAGCCCGGCGCTGAAGTTGTTGTTCGACACCGGAAACGGCGTCGCCCACGGGTACGACGGGTTCGACCTGCTCGCCGACATCGCCGTCCACGTCGAACACGTGCACATCAAGGACGCGGACGAGAGCGGCTTCACCCTTCCCGGTCAGGGTGCCGCCCAGGTCGCCGACTGCGTGAAACTCCTCCGAGCCAACGGCTACCAGGGCGCGTGGTCCTTGGAGCCGCATCTCGCGCTCAAACCGCACGAACAGGGTGTGCCGGCACCCGGAGCGATGTCCGCGTTCGTCGCCGCGGGCCGCGCGATGGCCGGGCTCGTCCAGTGATCCCGGCGGATCGGGACTTGCTGGTGCGGCTACTCGACCTGCCGACGGCCGGTCCGCTCGAGACCACCGGCGAAGTCCGGCTGTGGGACGCGATGCGCGCCTACGCCGACGCCGCGAGCGAAATCGGTTTCGACGTCCTGAGTTTCGCCGCCCCGGGCCCGTCGGTGCTGGAGCGCCCCGGCGTCCCCCTCGCGGTCCGCGACGCCGGGCCGGAGTTCCTCGCTTGCCAGCCGAGCCTCGCGCTGCGGATCGGCCCGGCCGCGCCCGCCGTGATGTTCAACGTGCACCTCGACACGGTGGCGCCGTTCGAACCGGCGGGTTTCGACGGCACCAGGTTCACCGGCCGCGGCGCGATCGACGCGAAAGGACCCGCGGTGGCACTGCTGGCCGGTGTCCGGGCCGCACTCGCGGCCGATCCGGCGGTCGGCCGGGATGCCGGTGTCCTCATCCAGGCCGTGTCCGGCGAGGAGGGCGGCGCGATGGGCACCTTCGGCACGCGGCCGCTCGTCGAAGCGGGATTTCACGGCGCTCTCAACATCTTCTGCGAGCCGACCGGGCTGCGGTACCTGCCACGGTGTTCGGCGTCGATGACCGCGTGCGTGCGGGTGGACGGTGAAGACGCCATCGACGACGAGCCGCACCGGGGGCACAACGCGACGGTTCTGCTGGGCTTCCTCGCCCAGCACCTCGCGGACGACCTGGCGAAGCACGGTCAGGTCTGTGTGGCCGGGCTGCACACCGGACGGCTGCACAACAGGGTGTACGGCAGCGGCGAGCTTCTGCTCAACATTCCTTATGACTGCGAAGAAGTGGCGGCGAAGATGACTTCGGCTCTGGAGGACGGGCTGCGCACCGGCATCGCCGGGTTCGTTTCCCGGTTCCGGGAGTCGCCGTCCTTCGCCCGCACCGCGACGGACGCCGCGGCGATCACCGGCCTGCGGTGGCTCAAACGCGACCTGCCCGCGTTGCCGGTGCAGGACATTCCGCTGCTGGACGCGTTCGTTCCGCGCTGGCCGGACGACGAGCCCGGGTTCACCTGCGACGCCCTGTGGCTCGCCGGCGTCCCCGGCGCCCGGACGGCCGTTCTCGGTCCCGGTTCGCTGGGGACCAACAACGCGCATTCGCGCGGGGAATACGCCGATGCCGAAGAACTCGACCGGTTCAGTGAACTCGTGCGCGAGATCGTCGTGCGGTTCAGCCGGAACGGAGGAGCATGACCGTGCTGGTGCCCTATCCGGCCTTGCTTTCCCAGGTCACCGGGATCTTCGTGGATCGCGGGGTCCCCGAGGACCGGGCGGCGATCGCCGCCACCGCGTTGTGCCACGGTGACCTGACCGGGGTGACCTCGCACGGCCTGGTCAATCTGACCCGGCTGTACCTGCCCCTGCTCGACCAAGGGCGCGCGGAACCGAAGGCGGACATGGTCGTCGAGACCGATCTCGGCGCGTGTGTCCTCGCCGACGCCCGCCGCACGCTCGGGTTGTGGTCGGCGTCGCAGGCGATGGAACTGGCGTGCGCCAGGGCTTCGCGGCACGGCATCGGCATGGTGTCGCTGCGCGGGGCCACGCATATCGGCTGCGCCGGTCACCACGCCGCGCGCGCCGTCACGCACGGCATGATCGGCCTCATCGCGTCGAACTGCGGCGGGCAGCGCATCGCCCCGCCGCCGGGCGGCGCGGCCGCGATGCTCGGCACGAACCCGCTCGCGCTGGCCTGTCCCGCCGGTGGCGCGCATCCGTTCGTCCTCGACATGAGCACCACCGTCGTCCCGACCGGCCGGATCCGGGCCGCGGCGCGTGAAGGCCGGGAGATCCCGCCTGGGTGGCTGGCCGACGACGACGGTTCACCGGTGACCGACCCCGCCGCCTTCGACCGGGGTGAGGCTCACCTGCAGTGGCTGGGCGGCGCTCCCGAAACGGGCGCTTACAAGGGATTCGGACTCGGCCTGCTCGTCGAGGTGCTCGGCGCGCTGGTGCCCGGCGCCACGCTCGGCGCCACCTCCCCCGACGCGAACCGTGACGACGACATCGGGGTCTTGGCGCTGGCGATCGCCCCGGAGGTCCTGCGCTCCGGATTCGCCTCCGACGCGTCCGCGCTCTTCACCGCCGTGCGTGGCTGGCCCGCCCGTGATCCCGCCACCCCGGTCGCCTACCCCGGCTGGCACGAGGGCGAGCGCGCGGCCCGGTTCCGCGAGCACGGTGTACCGGTTCCTGACGCGGTCTACGAGGAACTCCGCGCGGCATCGGAGAGGACGCCCGGATGATCCGGGCCGGAGTCGTCGGACTCGGTGTCATCTCGAAGTTCTACCTCGCCGCGCTGGAGCGATCGCGGGAGTTCGCGCTCGCCGCGGTCTGCGATCTCGACCCGGCCGAACTCGCGAAAAGCACGGTACCCGGCTATCGCGATCATCGCGAGATGCTCGCCGACGGCGGGCTCGACGCGGTGATCGTGACCGCGCCCAACGACGTCCACGCCTCCGTGTGCCGGGACGTGCTGGACGCCGGCCTGCCGGTGTGCGTGGAGAAGCCGATCGCCACCAGGCTCGCCGACGGCGAGGATCTCGCGGCGAGGGCGGCGCGGCGGGATGTCGCGCTGTTCACCGCCTTCCACCGCAGGTACAACGGCAACGTGCTCGCCCTGCGCGAGCGGCTCGCCGGCGGGCCACCGATCGCTTCGCTGACGGTGCGCTATCTGGAGCGGATCGAAGAACACGTCGGCGGTGATCGCTGGTACCTCGACGCGGCGCGGTGCGGCGGTGGCTGCGTGGCGGACAACGGGCCGAACGCCCTCGACCTCGTCCGGCTGTTCCTCGGCTCGATGGTGCTGCGGGACGTCCGGATCACGCGTGACGCGGACGGTGTCGACCGCAAGGCGACGCTCGTGCTGGAGGGCGCGGTCGTGGAACTCGACTGGTCTTTTCCCGGTGAGGTCAAGGATGTCGAGGTCCGGCTGACCGACGGCACCGTCCTGCGCGCCGACCTGCTCGCCGGTTATCCGGGGTTCAAGGAATCGCTGTGGCACGAGTACGCCGGGCTGCTGGGTGAGTTCGCGGAGGCCGTACGCCAAGGCGGGGCTTGGCGCGACGGTGGCCTCGACGCACTGTCCATAGTGGACGAGTGCTATCGGAGGGAGAACGATGCGGGAAGACGGACCGAAACGCGAGGTCACCGGCACCGTGGTGAAGGTGCTCGTACATCACCGTGACGACCGGGGAATGAGTCTCGAACCGTTCGCCAGCCGGTGCGTCCGCGTCGGCGAGGTGCACGAGCTCGTCACGACCAGCCATGACGACACGGAGCCGGGGGCGCGCATCGACCACGTCGGCTTCCTCGGCTTCGCCGAAATAGCGCGGGCCGGCGTGATCGACCGGGGCGACGAGGTGTGGATCGGCGGCGAACTCGTCGGCACCGTCCTCGGCTTCGACGGCTGCCATTTTCCCAACCACTACAACATTCTCATCCACACCGCGCTGCCCGTCACCGGCGAGGAACTCGGCCTCAAGCCGGAACGGGAAGTCTGCTTCCGCGGCCGGTGGTGAGTGGCCTCCGCGCCGGAGAGCCACTCACCACCACGCCGTCAGGTCACCGTCATTTGCCCAGCAGTGGCACGTCGCTCTTGCCGAGATGGTAGTCACGGACCGCGTGCACGAGTTCGTCGACGGTCAGCTTCCCGTTGCCGTTGACGTCGATGGCCCGGAACGCGGGGGCCACGGCCGAGGCTTCGACACCGATGGCGTTCAGCCACTTGGCGAACTCCTTCTGGTTGACCTCGCCGTCGCCGTCGGTGTCGCACAGGCCGACGATCGCCGCGATGGTCGGGCGCACCACCCGCGCGAATCCCGCGTCGCCCTCCTGGAAGATCTGCGCTTCGATCACCTGGGTGAACTGCTGCTCGTTCAACGAGCCGTTCGGGCCGACACCCGCCTTGCCCGCCAGGTACTCGTACATCGTCAGGAACGAGTCCTTCACCGCGCGGGCCTGTGGCGACCCGTGGTCCTCGCCGAACGCGTCGATGATCCGGGTGGCCTCGGCCTCGAAGTCGGACCTTTCGATCCTGCCGTTGCCGTTGACGTCCCACTTCTCGAAACGCTTCTTGAGCCTGTCGTTCTTGACCGCCGTGGTCATTCGTACACTCTCCTGTTCGCGGAAGCTTCGAAGAATTGCGGTACCGGCGTCCGCCCGGCACACCCCGGGCGGGACGTTCAAAGACGGACGACCTCCTTTCCGGGAACCTGTCCCGTCACGTCGAACAGCAACCTGGCCGTCGAGGCCAGGCGGCCGTGGTCATAGGCGCGGTGCGCCACCAGCAGGACGGCGACGTCCGCGGTACGGAGCACCTCGTCGAGATCGGCCACCGGTGGCCCCAGTTCGGGCACCGTGACGGCCACCGGATCGTGGTAGGACAGGTCGGCCCCGAGCGCGCGCAACCGGACGGCGATCCGGATGGCGGCGGACTCGCGGGTGTCCGGCACGTCGGCCTTGTACGCGACACCGAGGAGGAGCACTTTCGCGCCTCGCAACGGTTTTCCGTGTTCGGCGAGCAGCCGTGTCACCCGTTCGACCACATGCTCCGGCATCTGGTCGTCCACGAGGCGAGCCGCGTGGACGACGCCGAGCAGTGCTCCTTCCCGCTCGGCCTTGTCCAGCAGGTATTTGGGGTCGACCGGGATGCAATGCCCGCCCACGCCCGGCCCCGGCACGAACGGCGTGAAACCGAACGGCTTGGTCGCGGCGCAGTGCAGCACGTCCCACACGTCGACGCCGATCCGGTCGCAGAAGATCGCGATCTCGTTGACCAGCGCGATGTTCACGTAGCGGTAGGTGTTCTCCAGCAGCTTGGCCATTTCCGCTTCCCTGGTGCCGCGCGCCACCACCACCGTGTCGACGAACCGCTCGTAGAACTCCGCGCAGGACTTGGCGCACGCCGGGGTGTGCCCACTGATCACCTTCGGGGTGTTACGGATGCCGAAACGCCGGTTTCCGGGGTCGACACGCTCGGGTGAATAGGCGAGCGAGAAGTCCTTTCCCGCGGTCAGACCGTATTTCTCCAGGATGGGCCGGACGATCTCGTCGGTGGTGCCCGGAAAACTCGTCGACTCGATCACCACCAGCGTGCCCGGCGTCAGCTGTCCGGCGACCGTCTCCGCCGCGGCTCGCACGGCGCCGAGATCGGGCCCGCCCGTCGAATCCAGCCCGGTCGGCACGCAGACCACGATCGTCTTCGCGTCGCCGAGCACCTCGGGGTCGGTCGTCACCGTGAACCCGCTCGCCCGCATCGACCGCAACCGGCTCGCGGACACGTCGGGCACATGCGAACGGCCCGCGGCCACCGCGGCCGCCACTCGCGGCGAGGTGTCGTACCCGGCGACCGACAACCCCGCCGCGGCGGCGGCTTCCGCCAGCGGTAGCCCGACGTAGCCGACTCCTACAACGACAACGTCGACAGCCACGGGACCCCCTCAGTCTCGATGTCACGCGAGCCGATCAGCTGACCGAGAATGAGCCACTGCCCGCCGCGACGTGGGAGCCGTATCCCGCTCTGACCGTCAAGCCGGGCGTCAGGCAGAACGGATCGCCGTGAATGACCAGATCCGAAGAACTCAGGTTGGCCAGAACATGGGCGGCGACAGGAAGTTTGTTGCACCCCTCAGGATTCCTGAAGGTGTCCAGCCGCTGGAATTCGGTGGAGAAGACCACCACATTGCCGGCCGCGGCCTCCGCGGGCGGACTCGGCACGATCAGCAAGGCGCCGACGGATGCCGCGCTCAACGCGGCGATGACAAGACGATTCATCGAATGCCTCCACATCCAAGATCATGACTTCTCTCCGCACGCTAACAGTCACTCCGCGTAAAACTCGCTGCTCGGCGGATCTTCACGCGCGCAGGTTGCGGCCGACCCGGACGGATCATTCGGATGGCGGGTTCAAGCGCTCTCTACGTGATCTTCGAACGCGCGCTGTTCACATGAACGAGTGGCGCGAACGCCTTCCCGGACGATGGAGGACTACTCGACCGAACTGTCCTTTGTGGTCTTGGCCTAGTAGGTGCCGGAGCCGGTGTCGCTCCCGCGTGCGGATGCGGTCCCTGGTGACAGTGGGGCGGCTGTGACCTCGGCGGCCGGTCGTGAAGGCGTGACTCGCGTCTTTGGACTCCGCACTCGAGAGTGCGGAGTCCAAACACGCGAGTTACGTCTACAAACACGCGAGATCCGGGTCTAAGCACGCGAGTGCGGACCCAGTGGCTTCAACCACCTCTCCGGCCCGCCCGCCGAACAGAAACCGTATCCGTCAGACCTCGGCCTGGAACCAGCCTTCGGTCTCGTCGACGACCTCACCGCCGCTGATCTGCTCCAGCTTGTAGTTGATGGTCGTCCCCTCCGGGAAGCTGTAGTCACATTCCTCCGACCCGTTTTCCGAGCCGTTGTAGTCCTTGCAGGAGCCCTTGTACTTCCCGTGCGAATTCGGCAACGAGCTGGTCCAGCGCAGCCTCGTGCCGTTCCCGTCCCAGGTGTCGTCCGCGACCTTCAAGCGGTCTCCGTAGGAGATCACGCAGCCCCAGTCGTCATTCAGCCAGACCTTCGTCTTGGCGCAGGTGGCCCGATCCTCCGGCGCCCGCGCCTGGTCCGCCGCACTCGCGGTGGCACCCCCCGCCGTGGCCACGGAGCCGATCACCACCGCCGCGACAGCGGCGATTCGCTTCACTTTGCGCATTTCCGTTCCCCTTGCCGTTTCATTGTCGATACCGCACTTCGCGGCATTTTCCGGCACGGAATTCGACCCCCTGCGTCGGATTCCCGGCCGCCTATCACGATCAGAGTCGCGATGGGCTCCATCGTCATCAACCGGACAGTCCGACGGCAAGGCAGACGGCGAAGGTTGGGACACGGGAATGAAACAGCGGCGCTGACCTGCGGTAATGCGTCTTCCTGAGACGAATCGCCCTCGGCGGACAGCTCAGGGAGACGGGATTCGGCCCTCCCTCGAGCCGGGGCGATCCCGTACGATGAGCCCATGTCGGGGGACGAACCGAAGAAAACCGACGACGAGCCCGAATACAAGAAGTGGGCCGTCATGATCGGCGCGGTCAGCGGGGTATTGGCCATTTTCGTGGCCGTCAATACGCTGACCGGGTTCAATCCATTCAAGGACCTCGACCCGTCCCCCACCAGCGAGCCACCGGTTTCACGGACGTTCGGGGCGGCGACGAGCGCGCCGCGGACGACCCGGACCACCGAGCCGGAAAAGACACGTGAACCGGTGTCGAACACCGATGTAGCGGACGTGACCACCACCCGAGCCACCCGGACGACGCCGCCGGCCCGGCCCGAATTCCAAGTGCGCTCGTCGCAGTGGAACGGGCCGTGCAACGACAACGCCTGCTCGATGAGCGCCGTGTTCCGCAACAACGGCGGAACGGGATCCGGAAGCGCCACCTTCTTCGTACTGTGGCCGGACAAGTTCAGCTACCTTGCGCAGTGTTCCGTCGCCCTGCCGAGGACGGCGGGCGACGATTTCACCAGTGCCGGTTGCATCGCGAGCAGCGCACAGCTCCAGAACTATTTCCGCACGCACCGCGGCGGAACCGTGCGCCTGTACGTCAAGACCGAAAGCTGACGTCAGCCGATACTCTCGACGACGGCCTCGGCCACCGCCTTCATCGTGGTCCGGCGGTCCATCGCGGTGCGCTGTATCCACCGGAACGCGTCCGGCTCGGTGAGCCCCTGACGGCTCATCAGCAGCCCCTTGGCACGGTCGATGACCTTGCGCGTCTCGAGCCGGTCCGTGAGACCAGCGACCTCGGACTCGAGGGCCTGGAGCTCGGCGAACCGGCTCACGGCCAACTCGATCGCGGGCACAAGGTCGCGCTTCGCGAACGGTTTGACCAGGTACGCCATCGTGCCCGCGTCCCTCGCCCGCTCGACCAGGTCACGCTGACTGAACGCGGTCAGGATGACGACCGGCGCGATCCGGTCACCGGTGATCTTGGAAGCGGCCTCGATCCCGTCGAGCTTGGGCATCTTGACGTCGAGAATCACCAGATCGGGCTTCAACTCGGTGGCAAGGTTGATGGCCTGCTCGCCATCACCGGCCTCGCCGACCACCTCGTAGCCCTCTTCGCGCAACATCTCGACGAGGTCCAGCCGGATGAGGGCCTCGTCTTCGGCCACGAGCACCCGCCGCTGGGGTGCGGCGACGGCACCATTGGCCTCGGCAGCCTGCTCGGTCACCGGGGTCCTCCTGAAGGTCGTCGGGCAGTTCGGCTCGCGGGCTGTCCGCGAACCTGAAGCCTACCGGGAACGATCCAGACGGCTAGATGGCGTTCACCACGTCAGACGGTCGTCACACTCCCGGGCCCGGCGAACGGCGCGCTCCCGTGATCCCGTAAAGTTCACCGGGCACCGCCCCCGTAGCCCAACTGGCAGAGGCAACGGATTCAAAACCCGTCCAGTGTGAGTTCGAATCTCACCGGGGGCACCAACAGCATCTACATGGACTCCTTCCTCTCGTGAACGACCATCCTGAGAACGCTTGTCATGGTGGCCCTTCGACTGGCACGTCTATCTTCAGCGCGCAGTCGAGAATGTGAACGGGTGAGTGGGGCCCCACACCTGGCGGCGCTCCATCCCTTCCAGGTGGTGGGGTGTCCACTGGGCTCGACACGCCGGGACCAGGCCTCCCGTGGCGTGAGTATCTATATAGACAAGTGCCCGCTGACCACGTGTTTCCGCAGGCAGACGCCTCGTTTGAGCCCTTGCCACTGGCGTCAAGCGTGCGATACTGCGTTGCAGTGCCGCCAGGCCGAAGAGAAGCGCGGCAGTTGCCACTACTGCGCTTCTCGCCCTGTCCAGCCTCCTTCTTCTTCGGCGGCGTCCACATCGGCTTCCGCGGTCACAGTGTGCGCCAGCGCGGCCACGGTCTCCTCGAGCCCGCGTTGAACTTCTTCATCATCCGCGTCACGGACGCTGTGCAGCGCCACCGTGAGACGAGACGCCGCAGGGCCGTCCTCCTCGATCGACAATTCCCCCTGATAGTCATGCGGCCCCTCGGCACCCCAGCGCAGCGAACGGCGGCTCTCGTCGACCTTCAGCCACGCCTCACCCTCCACGTGCTCACCGTGGACATCGGCTTCGACGTGCACGGTGTCACCGCCTTCAGGCTCGGCCTGGCTCATCTGAGGGAAGTAGTGAGGCAGATTCCGCGGCTCTCGCAGGTAAGCGAACAGGTCGTCGGCGGGCATCTCGATGGTGGCCGTGTGCCGGTAGTCGGTCATGCGGCCGGGTACCCCCGAGGTTCTCCGCGAAACCATCCCGTCCGAGCGGGTCCGGCGCTCAAGGTGCCGCCTTCTCAGCCATGACGTCATGGCTGGTCCGGCAGGCCGGGGAGAAGCTTGTCGAGGGTGACCGGCAGATCCCGTACTCGTACGCCGGTGGCGTGGTGGACGGCGTTGGCGATCGCCGCCGCGGTGCCGACGATGCCGATCTCGCCGATTCCCTTGCTGCCCATGGGGTTGAGGTGAGGATCGTGCTCGTCGAGCCAGTCCGCGCGGACGTTTTGGACGTCGGCGTTGGTCGCGATGTGGTATTCGGCGAGGTCGTGGTTGACGATGTGGCCGGATCGCGGATCGAGGACGCCGTTTTCGTGCAGCGCCATCGAAAGGCCCATGATCATGCCGCCGGTCAGCTGGGACCGCGCGGTGACCGGGTTGATGATCCGTCCGACGGCGAAGGTGCCGTGCAGCCGTGAGATGCGGACTTCGCCCGTGTCGGCGTCGACTCGTGCTTCGGCGAACTGCGCGCCGAAGCCGTACATCGCGTACTTCTCCTCGGCGGGATTGTCGGGGGTTTCAGCGTCGGCCTCGTCGCCCTCTCCTGGACGGGGACCGTATTCGTCGCGGAAGGCACGAGCGGCCGCGACCACCGCGGAGCCCCACGAGGCTGTGCCGGACGATCCGCCCGCGACCGTGGCGGCCGGGTAGTCGGTTTCACCGATACGGGTTTCGACCGACTCGACGGGTACGTCCAGCGCGTCCGCCGCGATCTGGGGCAGGATCGTCCACGCACCGGTTCCCAGATCCGCCGCGCCGATTTCGACCACGTACCGGCCCCCTTCGAAGCGGATCACCGCACGGGAGCCGGGCGTCCGCTTCGCCGGGTAGACCGAGGCGGACACCCCGGTGCCGACCAGCCAGCGCCCGTCCCGGCGGATTCCCGGCCGCGGATCCCGGTGCGCCCAGCCGAATCGTTCAGCGCCTTGTCGCAGGCAGGCGACCAGATTCCGGCTGGAGAACGGATTACCCGTTTCGGGATCGCGCTCCGGCTCGTTGCGGACGCGCAGATCGATCGGGTCGAGGTCGAGGGCGACGGCGAGTTCGTCCATCGCCACCTCGGGCCCGAACATGCCGGGGCACTCCCCCGGCGCGCGCATCCACGACGGCACGGGCAGATCGAGCGCGGCCAACCGGTGACTGGTCACCCGGTTCGGCGAGGCGTACATCATCCGTGCGGGGACCGCCGTCTGTTCGGCGAACTCCTTGATCTTCGCGGTCTGTTCGACGACGTTCATGCCGATGCCGGACAGCTTCCCGTCCCGGCCGGCGCCGAGGCGGACCCGCTGCAGGGTCGGCGTGCGGTATCCGGCGAGGGTGAACATCTGCTGCCGGGTCAGAGCGAGTTTCACCGGCCTGCCCGGAACCGCCCGTGCGGCCAGCGCGGCGAGCACGACGTTGGCGTGTGGAACGCCCTTCGAGCCGAACCCTCCACCGATGTAGGGACAGCTCACCCGGACCTTCTCGGAGGGCAGGCCGAACAGTTCGGCGACGGTGTCGCGGACCGGATGCACCCCTTGGGTGGACTCACGCAGGAAGAGCGTGTCGCCGTCCCACAACGCGGTGGTCGTATGCGGTTCGAGTGGATTGTTGAAGTAAGCCGGGGTGGTGTACCACTCGTCGATCACGACGTCGGCGCCGGCGAGACCGGCATCGAGATCACCCTCCGCGGTGTCGGTCGCAAAACTCGGGTTCACCGTGTCGGGTCTGTACAGCTCCGGGTGATCGGCGGACAACCGGCAGTCGGGTGCGTCCTGCTCGTAGCGCACGGTGACGAGTTCCGCCGCATGCCGCGCGGTTTCGGAGGCTTCGGCGAGGACCAGCGCGATCACCCGGCCACGGAACGGAATCCGGTGGTCCTGCAGGACCGCGAGTTCCGCGTCATCGGTGACGGCGAGCCGTTCGGTGGTGGACGGGGTGACACGCAGCGTACGCCGTCGAGCGCTTCCGCGGCGACCGTGCCGATCTCGGTGCAGCGGCCGCGAGCGATCGTCGCCTGCACCGGATGGCAGTACAGCGGCGCGTCCGGCGCCGTCTCGAAGGCGTACGGCGCCGTTCCGGCGACCTTCGCCGCACCGTCCCGCCGGAGCTCGCCACGTCCGATGGCTTGTGGATGAAGCATTCCTGTCATCGGTCTGTCTCCCCGGCGGTCAGGTCCCGCAGAGCGGCGGCCAACGTGCGGCGGAGGAGCGGGACCTTGAAACCATTGCCCCCGTCCAGGCCCTCCAGCGGCCGTGCCTGCTCGAGTTCGGCGTCGGCGGCTGCCCGGAAGACGTCCGCGACGGGGCGTTTCCCGAGCAGTGCTCTCTCGGCGCGGTGGGCCCGCCACGGTTTGTGGGCGACCCCGCCGAACGCGATCCGGACGTCGTCGATCACACCGTCCGAAAGGGACAGTGCCGCCGCCACGGACACGAGCGCGAAGCCGTAGGAAGCGCGGTCCCGCACCTTGCGGTAGGCCGATGCGCGCGAGGTCGCGGGAAGGACCACGCCGGTGATGAGGTCGCCGTGCTCGAGGACCGTGTCTCGATCCGGGTACTGGCCCGGGAGGCGGTGCAAGCCGCCGAACGGGATGTCCCGTGCTCCCGCGGTGCCGATCACCCGCACCGACGCGTCCAGGACCGTCAACGCCACCGCCATATCCGACGGATGCGTCGCGACACAGTGCTCGGAAGCGCCGAAGATGGCGTGCTGGCGCGTGTAGCCGCCCAGCGCCGAACATCCCGTTCCCGGTGACCGCTTGTTGCAGGGCGTCGTGACGTCTTGGAAGTACACGCACCGGGTGCGCTGCAGTGGGTTACCACCGGTCGTCGCCATGTTCCGCAACTGCGGTGACGCGCCGGACAACAACGCCTCGGCCAGCACCGGATAGCGCTCCCGCACCCGGCGATCGGCCGCCAGAGCACTGTTGCGCACCCCCGCGCCGATCATCAGGCCGCCGTCGTCCGCGTCGCGGATCTCGGACGAGATCAGGCCGTTCACGTCGACGACCCGGGATGGGCGGGCGACCCCGAGCTTCAGGTGGTCGACGAGGTTGGTCCCGCCCGCCAGATACACCGCCGAGGACTCGGCGGCCACGGCCCGCACCGCGTCTTCGGTCTCGCGCGGACTCGCAAACGTGAACGGCTTCACGAGCCGCCTTTCGTTTCGCGGATCGCGGAGACGATGCCCGGATAGGCACCACAACGGCAAAGATTGCCGCTCATCCGTTCGGCGATCTCCGCATCCGTCCAGTCCGGCGTGGCCGTGACCGGCACGGTGACCTGACTGGGCGCTCCCGCTTCGAACTCGTCCAGCAGTCCCACCGCCGAACAGATCTGGCCGGGAGTGCAGTAACCGCATTGGAACGCGTCGTGCTGCAAGAACGCCTGCTGCACCGGATGCAACAGGCCGTCCGCGGCGAGCCCGGCGGCTGTGGTCACCTCCACGCCGTCACAGGTCACCGCGAGCGTGAGGCAGGCCAGCACCCGGCGGCCGTCGATCAGGACCGTGCAGGAACCGCACTGGCCGTGGTCACAACCTTTTTTGGCGCTGAACACCCCCAGCTGCTCCCGTAGGAGGTCGAGCACCGTCCGGCGGGGGTCCACGGAAAGCCGATGCTCGCGCCCATCGACGCGCAGCGTGATCACGCGGCCGATGTCCGCGGCGTCGGCCGGTGGTCCGGGATCGGTTTCGGTTGCCGGATGCATAGGGTGGCGATACCCCGGCGATCCGGTGCGAAACATTCGCCCTTTCCGGCCATGGCCGGATCAGCCGACCCTCGGCAGGACATCGGTCTTCCACGCCTGGAAGAAGGCATCTTGGTCGGGACCGATCTGCTGGACGTACACCTCGTCGAAACCGGCTTCGGCGAACGCACGAACCTTTTTCAGATGTTCGTCCGGATCGGGACCGCAGGCGAACTGGTCACGCACCATCTCTTCGGTCACCAGCTCCGAAGCGGCGGTGAAGTCCGCGGGATTCGGCAGCGTCGACGGAAGCTTGCCCGGCAGCAGCTCGTTGCGCCAGCGTCGGTGCGCGGTACGGACACCGTCCGCTTCGGTCTCCGCCCAGCAGACCTTCAACCCGCCCTGCACAGGACGGTCGCCTCCGCCTTCGCGACGGTAGAGATCGACCAGTTCCCGGTCGGGCGACACCGTGCAGAATCCGTCTCCCGCCCGGGCCGCCAGTTCGGTGGCGGCGGGACCGAAGCCTGAGACATAGATCGGCACCGGCCGTTCGGGAAGGGTGTAGATACGGGCGTTTTCGACGGTGTAGTACTCGCCCCGATGACTCGTCAGTTTGCCGGTGTGCAACTCGCGGATCACCTGGATGGCTTCTTCCAGCATCTTCACCCGGACGGGTGGTGTCGGCCACGGCTGTCCGGTGACGTGCTCGTTGAGCGCCTCTCCGGTGCCGACCCCCAGGGTGAAACCGCCCCGGCATTGCACAGCCGCCGTCGCCGCCGCCTGCGCGACGACGGCGGGATGGATCCGCACCAGCGGACAGGTGACCGCGGTGGTGATCGGCAGGGAAGTCACCTGACTCAGCGCGCCGATCACCGACCAGACGAACGGGCTCTGCCCCTGTTCCTCCAGCCATGGGTGGAAGTGATCGGAGATCCACAACCGCTCGAACCCGGCGTCCTCGGCCTTACGGGCCTGGTCCACCAGCTCAAGTGGTCCGAACTCCTCACAGGACAAGAAATATCCGACGCTCACCATGATCATGGCTTCCCCGCACAGTGTCGGGCAAACACTGAAGTACTCCACATCTGTTGAGCAGAACCGGCTCCGGGTGACCGTCCATGATGGAATGGCCGAGCCCGCCGGCCTGATTCGACTACGCCCACGGCGCCGATCGCTGCGGCTTCCGGCCGTTCTCCTCGCCGATCACACGGTTGTCGGGGGAAATCCTCGGTCCACCGGCCATCGGGTCGGTCCTCACCCGTGCGACCTGGCCGAGTACTCGCTCGGTCGTCAGGAATCTTCACCAGCGAGGCGACGGAATCGGGGGAAGACCAGTAAGTCGAGTTTGGGCCCCATGGGTGATTCTCCAGTCAGCTGAATCCGCTCGACGACCTACTAGCTGCACCAGAACGCTGACTAGGGCTTTCGCGTGCCGCCCTTGTTTTGGCCAGTTTTGGTCAGCTGTTTCGCGTAACAGAGGTGGTGTCCGTCACGACAGGTACCGGTATCGCGGCGCCGGGCCGTGCTGACGAGATAAGGACTTCTCATGAGTTTGCGCCGTCCGTCGCCCTCGGCGGTTCCGCTTGGTGATCCAGACGTGCTGGAGCTCGCCCGCGAGGTCGTCGGCACGCACTATCCGCCGGAGCTCGGCCTCTTCGACGCCGTCGTGGACGAGTATCGGCGTGATCCGGACCGGCTGCTGAATCCGGAGACCCTGCGTGCGCCGGTGGGTATCGGGGTGGATCTGGTGCTGATGACGCCGTACATTCTCGCGGCGGCGGCCTATCTGGGGAACATTCTCGTGGAGAAGGCCGCCGACAAGACGCTGGACGCGGTACGCGACCGGCTCACAGAAGCGTGGGCCGCGCGCAAAGCACGACGAGCCGACGATGACGCCGCTCGCCCGGTGACGAGTGCCGACGCCGAACTCACCATGGTCATCACGATCCATCTGACCGGCACGGGAGCCGGCCCCGAGGTGGCCCGTGAAATCGCGGGAAAGGTCAGCGACGCGTTGCTGCCCGGAAAACCGCCCCATGACAACGACTGAGCAGCGGCCGCCCGGCGTCACCGCGGGAACCGCACCCGTACCGTCCGCGGGGCGCGGGCGGTACACACTGCTCATCGTGGTGCTGCTGCTCGCCGGAGTACTCGTCGGAAGCCTTCTCCACGGCCAGTTCCTGGGATTGGCGTGGAGGGACGCCTTCCTGGCTTGCCGGGCGGCGACACCTCCGGTCACCGCCGGCGACACACCAGCCCAAAGCGTGGCGAACTCTCAGCAGTTCCTGCAGTGTCTGGCGCCCGCCGAACGGCGTAAGGGACTGATCTCGCTCAGCGGTGCGGTCCTGGTACTTCTGCTCGGTCTCACGCTGACGCAGTTGTTGCCGTGGCGGCTCTTTCGCCGCGCGGGTCCGGTCCGGCCCGCGCCGCGGGTGTGGCAGGAACGCGCGGAGCGAGCGGTGCGGTCGATGCACCGCCGCGCGGCACCCCCGCAGGTCGTCTTCGGCTCGTTGGCGTTGCGGGAGGCGTTCACCATCCGGTTCCTGCGCCGGACCCGGATGGTGCTCCCACCCGGAATCCTGACCGCGCCCACCGAGCAGGCCGAGGCGATCGTGCGGCACGAAAGCGCCCACGTCGCGGCAGGCGATGTCGGCCTGGTGTGGCTCACCCGAGGTGTCTGGTGGGCGCTACCGCCCGTTCTGCTGCTGCCCATGGTCACCACCGAAATCCAGGCAGTGCTGAGCGGTGACCCGGAGTCCCCGCACACGCTGTGGGCACCGTTCTGGGCCGAGTACGCCGCTCGCGCGGCACTGGTGCTCACGCTGACCGCGCTGGTCTCCACCAGCGTGCTGCGTTCACGCGAGCACGAAGCCGACCTCCGTGCTGTCCAAGGATTCCCGTCGGCACCGCTGCGCGCGTTGCTCAGCCGCGCCACCACCAAGCGGATGTCCTGGTGGCGCCGGGCCAAGGCCATTCACCCGCCACCGGCGCGGCGCATCGCCGTGCTCGACGCGGGCGACCTTCCCGGGCAGACCCGGGTCCTCGACGGGGTCGTCTACGGTGCGCTCGCCGCGATGGCCGCCCAGACGGCGACGCTGGTGGCGCTCCCCACGCTTCTCGGCACGGGAGAGGATTCCCAGTCCTACGCGATACCGCTGTCATGCTTGCTGGCGGGCGTGCTGACCGCGGCGGGCTGGGGCACCGCGCTCTGGCGAACCACCCAGCGCTCCGCTCTCACGATGGCCGGTGTCACCCTCAGCCTGCCGCTGGGTGTGGCCTTGGGTTTCCTGACCGACTTTTCCCGCACCGGCACCACCGATCTGAGTCCCTTCGGCGACTGGCCGCAACTCGTCGCGATCTCACTCGCCATGGCCGGAGCCGCCTGCGTGAGCCTCGCCCTCGCCGCCCTCTGGGCCACCCACGCCGGCGCCACCCCCACGCCACGCCGGATCTGGATCCTCGCCGCCGTACTGAACACCGCGTTGTTCACCGGCGCCTGGTGGATCGGAATGACCTCGGGCGTCCTGATCACCATCGCCGAGAACTGGTTCTACGGGATAGCGCTCGCGGGCATGACCGCGGCGTGGCGAGAACCGGCCGCGATCGGCTTGATCGTCGTCGCCGGGCTCGCCTGGTACTGGAACCGCCAAAGGCTCTCCCTGCTCGCGGCCAGTGTCACCGCCACGGCCGCGGCACTGGCCGGACGCTGGCTGCTGCCCCTCGACGTCAACCAGACCGACCCGCTGGCCCTGGACCGGCTCGACTGGTGGGTCGCCGTCAGCGCGGCGACGGCCTGTGTGCTCGCGCTCACCGCAGTCGACGGCCGCATGGGACTCGGGAAGTCACTCGCCGCCGCCCCACTGGCCGCTCTCCTCACCATCACCGGATGCCTCCTGACCCGAGACCCACAGCACGACCTCATCCCCTACCTCACCTCGGCCATGGCCTTGCCCACCCTGGCCGTTCTCTGCCTCGCACTGCCCATCACCCTGCTCCCCGGCCGATGGCTCCGCACCCGCACCTGGCACCGGCCGGCACTCGCCCTCGTCACGGCGGGGGGCACCACCACGATCGTCATGCACCTGAGCAATGTCCTTACATGAACATCGTGAACCCGCCCGCACGCGACGTCGCCGTCCCTTGAGGAGCTCAGCCTGTTCGTCGATCGACATCAGCGGCCATCCTCGCGATCACCTGAACCGAGAGAATGCACCAAGGAAAGGATGGTCAGCGGGGTGAAATGCCGCGCGGTTCCTGGCTCACCATCGGCGGCGAGCGTCGTGAACCGCTCTTCCGGCCCGCGTCTGGGCGAGGCCGTGCTCGTAGGCGTAGATCACGGCGTGCACGCGGGTGCGCAGGCCGAGCTTGGTGAGGATGCGTGCCACATGTGTTTTCACGGTGCCCTCCTCGATGGTGAGGGCGGCGGCGATCTCACCGTTGCTCAGACCGCGGACGATGTGCGTCAGTACCTCGTGTTCGCGTGGGGTGAGCCGGTCGTGCGGGCGTGCCGCGGGCCGGGGCGACAGCTGAGCGAAACGGGCGATGAGCCGCCCGGTCACCTTCGGGTCGAGCAGCCCGCGTCCCTCGTACAGGTTGCGCACGGCGTCCAGGAGGAGGGCGGGATCGCTGTCCTTGAGCAAAAGCCGGCGGCTCCGGCGGCCAGCGCGCCGAAGAGGTACTCGTCGAGGTCGAACGTGGTCAACACGAGGACTCTCGCGGAAATTCGGCCGCGGCCAGGCGGGTGATCGCGGCGCTGCCGCACCCGCGCGCCGGCCTCGTCTGCGACGCGATCCCCTTCGCCGCCGGCCACGGCCTGCTCCGCGCCGGAGCCCCGGCGGAAACCTGATCGGACTCACCCCCTCGCCGGCATCCGCCACGTCGAGCGACCCGTGCCATGATCGCCAGGGAAGCCACTGGGAACCTAGAGCCCTGGTTCGGCGCGAAGCCCCTCAAGAGCGTGGCGACCAGGGACAAATAGGTGCCGATATCGCTGGCAGACATCTCCGCGCCGTCAGGCTTTGCCTGCCCGGATCCGCGTGGCCTGCAGGTTGGCCAGCTCGTGCACGCCCCACCTGCCGAGCTCGCGACCGTAGCCGCTGGCCTTGACTCCGCCGGTCGGGAGGCGGGGATCGGTCGCGGACAGCATGTTCACGAACACGGCGCCTGTCTCCAGCCGCCGGGCGACCGCGGTGGCGCGTTCGCCGTCCGCGCTCCAGACGCTGCCGCTCAACCCGTAACGGGACGAGTTGGCGATCGCGATCAGCTCCTCTTCCCCGGCGCACACCGTCAGTGCGCCGAGCGGGCCGAAGGTCTCGTCGGAGAGGATGGTCGAGTCCTCGCTGTCGACCTCGACGATGGACGGCGCGAACCACACGCCGCGGTCGGTGTCGGGCGCCGGGGCTTCAGCCAGGATTCGGCCGCCGGCCGCCAAGGCCCGGTCGCGCTGTTCGCGCAACGTATCCCTCAAATCCGCCCTGGCGATCGGCCCGATGGAGAACCGCTCATCGGTCGGGTCTCCGACGTCCAGCGCGGCGACGTGCGGGATCAGCGCATCGACGAACTCGTCGCGCACCGCGCGGTCGACCAGGATCCGCTTGGCGGCGACACAACTCTGGCCGTTGTTGAGAAACCGCGACCGAACCGCGGCAGCGGCGGCATCGGCGATGTTCGCGTCCTGGAGCACGATGAAGGGATCGGACCCGCCCAGTTCGAGCACGCACTTCTTCAACGCGGCGCCGGCACGAGCAGCGACGAGAGCGCCGACCCGGTCGCTGCCGGTGAAGGTCACGGCGGCCACGCGCGGGTCCGCGATGACGTTCGACGCGGTCGCGCCGTCGAGGACCAACGTCTGCAGAACACCCGCACCGAAGGCCTGCCGGAAGATCTCCTCGATCGCCACCGCGTTCCCGGTGACCGAGTCCGCGTGTTTCACCACGACGGTGTTGCCCGCGACTATGGCCGGCAGCATCGCTCGGATCACCTGCCACCACGGGTAGTTCCACGGGAGAATCCCGAAAACCACCCCCAGCGGCAACACCCGCACCATCGCGGTGTCGCCGTCAAGGGCGAAGGTCTCGGCCTCGAGCATGCCTGGCAGCTCCGCGGCGTAGTAGCGGCACGTCGTGACGCACTTGTCGATCTCCGCTCGCGCCTGCAGGATCGGCTTGCCCATCTCCTGGGTGATCAGCCCCGCGAACTCCTCCCGCCGCTGGGTCAGGACGATGCTCAGCTGTTCGACGGCGGCGACCCGGTCCTCGACCTCGGAGGAACTCCACCGTGAGGCCGCCGCGGTGGCGAGGACGAGATCGATACGGTCCGATGATGCGTACGGGTAAAAGGCGAGCCGGTCGCCCGTCGCCGGGTTCACCGTGGTGACGCCGGCTGTGGTGATCACGCGTTCACCTCCGTGACCAGGTGCTCTTCCCTGAGCCACCGCGCGAAGCGGTCGCGGAGGGAGACGGGATCGAGCAGGAGCTTCGCCATGTCAGGTGCGTTGCCCGGCTCGATCCGCACGTGGAGGAAGGCAGGCTCTTCGACGTCGAGCAGCTCCGTGAACGTCGCCCGCAGACCGTCGGCGGTGTCCGTCGAGCGCGTCGTCCAGCCCGATGCCGCCGCGAGGGCTTCGAGATCGATACGCGAGGAGTAGGTGGGCAGCTCGCCGGTCGAGCCGAAGACCCCGTTGTCGAGCAGCACGAGAAGCAGGTTGGCGGGAGCGAGGTAGCCACCGGTCGGCAGAACGTTGGGATTCATCAGCAGCGAGCCATCGCCCTCGATACCGATGACCTTCGGCCGGTCCGGGGCCAGGCCGAGGGCGAGGCCCGTCGCGACGGAGCCGGCCAGCCCCATCGCGTCGAGCAGGTAGAAGTGGTTGTCGCCGTCCCGCACGGCCGCCAGTTCCCGGCTTGTAGCCGCGCACGTGACGACCACCGGGTGGCGGCGGGAGAGCTCCGCGAGCACGGCGAGTGCCTCGATGCGTTTCATCACGCCACCATCCCGTCGGTGTTCCAGAAGGAGCCGAGGACCACCACTGGCCGGTTGGTCATGACCGCGTGCACGCCGGCCTCGCGCACCGTGTCATGCCAGTCGCCGGTGCTGTCACGGCGGTCCAGCTCGTACACGGGCACCCCGACCGCCCGCAGCACGGCGGGAACGGGCTGGCTGATCGAGTGGATCATGGAGTTGTACTCCCCCAGTCCACCGCGCGCGTTGGCGAAGATCAACAGGGGCAGGTGGTAGGACATCGGGAACGTCGCCAGAGCGGTCAGCGCGTTTCCGAAACCGTTGTCCTGCATGACGATGGCGCCGAGCGCGCCGGTGAGCGCGAAGGCGCCCATGACGCCGACGGCTTCCTCTTCTCGCGACAGCGGGGTCACTCGGGACGAAATCCCGTCTCTTCCGCCGTCGGTGGCGACCAGAGCCTTGATGACGGGGGCCACGGTGACCGACGGGATGTACCCGACCTTCACCACGTTCGCCGCCCAGATGCCGTCGGCGACGGCTTTCGCGTAGGTCATCCGCAGTTCCTTCATGTGCCGTCCCGGACACCGATGGCATCGATTTCGACGCGGGCGCCGTAGGGAAGCTCGGCGACCGCGATGCAGGTGCGCGCGGGCAACGGGTGCGGGAGCGCGTCCTCGTAGATGGCGTCCATCTCGTCGCGGTCCGCCATCGTGGTGAGGTAGACGGTGATCTTCACCAGACTCCGCAGGTCGAGACCGACGGCTCCGAGCCTGGCGCGCAGGTTGGCGAAAGCCTGCCTGGTCTCTTCGACGATGCCTCCTTCGACGATCCGGCCGTCGGCGATTCCGAGCTGTCCCGCGACGAAGACGAGACCGGTCTCGGTTTCACGCACCGGGCTGTAGGGGTGTCTGGCCTGTCCGGGATGTGCCGGCGCTACCTGACTCATGAGGGACTCCTGTCAGAGGTGGCTGACGGGCGCGCTGACGGTGACATGACCGCGCATCCGCCGGACCAGGAAGAACGTGGGAATGATGGCCAGAGCGAAAACCACTCCTGCCACGGCGATGTAGCTGTGCACACCCAGCGAAGAGTTGACCGACTCGCCGTTGTGCGTGATCCGGGTGGCGCCGAGGACCGCCGATCCGATGAAGTTCATCGTCACGGATCCCATGGCGATCATGACCATCACGAGACTGGAGACGGTGCCTTGGCGCTCCGGCGGTGCGAGCACGGACGCGAGGTTGAACCCGGACGTGACCATCGATCCGGCGGTCATGCTCAGCATGAACGACGACAACACGGCCAGCGGCAGACTCCCCGCGCCGGCCACGAGCATGATGAACGTCGCGAGCAGACCGAGCAGCACACCGGCCCCCAGGCTCCAGACCGGTCCCACCCTGGCCGAGATCGCGCCGGCCACCACGCCGCCGAGCATGATTCCGAGCGAGGGGATGCCGAACAGCAGCCCGAGGGCGGCGGGGGCGGCGATGCCGTATCCCAAGCCTTCGCCGGGAGAGACCTCGATGAGGATGCTGAAGAGCTGGAGCATGCTTTGGTAGGCACCGGTTCCCATGATGACGACCAGCAGCCCCAGTCCGAGGGCAGCCGAGATCCCGCGGACGTCGACGATCGGCCGCGGTTTGAGGCTCAGCACGCGGTACCAGTAGGTCAGCGCGACGGCGCCCGCCACGAGCACGACGAGGGAGATCGGGCTGAGCCAGCCGAAGACCTGGCCGAGGCTGATGTAGACCAGGACACCGGCGAGACCGAGGCCCAGCACGAGGGCGCCCTTGACGTCGACCGTTCCCGGCGCGGTCTTGCGGCTCTCCGGGATGACCAACCGGACCAGAAGCGCCGCCAGGCAGGCGAAAACCGCCGAGATCACGAACACGATCCGCCAGCCGAACGCGTGGAGGGCAGGTTCGAGGATGAACGGGGTGATGATGCCGAAGACAGCCGAGCCGGAGGTCACGAACCCGGTGACCACCATGGCGAACTTCGGTGCGCAGATGTCGCGGATGAGCGCCACCGTGAGGAACGTCGCCGCGACGGCGGCACCCTGGAGGAGACGACCGAACACGAAGACCGCGATGTTCGGTGCGATCAGGCACACCAGGCCACCCGCGCCCGCGACGAGCAGCGTGATCACCAGGATCTTGCGCTTGCCGTTGATGTCGGCGCTCTTGCCGAGAAGAGGAGCCCACATCGCTCCCGCGAGCATCGCGCTGGAGCCGATCCAGGCGAACTGGTTGGTGTGGAAGGCTTCGCCCAGCTGCGGAAGGACGAAGGTCGGTGACGCGAGCACGCTGTCGACCATGACGTTGACCATCATCAGGATCGCGACGTAACCGATGACCCGGCGGGTCCACCCATGGTGGAGATACCCGTCGGTCTCCTCGGTCTCGACCCGCACCGCGGAGCCGATCTCGGAGTCCGCTGCCGGCGCGCGCCTGCGCCTGAAGGTCTTCGAGAGGGTGTTCTTCTTGTCACGAAGCGCACGCAGTAGTGACATCAGGAAGTCCCAGGGTCGGCGGGCACGATGTTCTTGCGGATCACACCCTGCTGCGCGACCAGGAGGATGTTCTCCGGCTTCGTGAGACAGGCGATGTCCTGCAACGGGTCTTGAGCGCTCAGCACAAGATCCGCCTGGTAGCCGGGCCGCAAGGAACCGAGCGTGTCGCCGACGCCGAGCAGCCGCGCGCTGGTCGACGTGGCCGCCTTGATCGCGTCCATCGGTGACATCCCGAGCTCGACGAGGCACCAGAGCTCGAAGGCGTTCCGCGCGTGCGGGGTGATCCCGACGTCCGTTCCCGCCGCGATGTCCACCTTCCGGCTGATCGCCTCGGCGATGTTCTCCTTGGCCCGTTCGTTCCAGCGCAGCTTCTTCTCGTACCGCCACGGAGCGGTTTTCGCCGGGTCGAGCTGCTGGAACACCGTCGACAACGTCGGCACCAGGAAGGCACCTCGCTCGCCGAGCAGGTCGCATCCTTCGTCGTCGATGCCGAAGCCGTGCTCGACCGACCTCACGCCACCGCGGATCGCGGCCAGGACACCGGCGCGTCCCTGAGCGTGCGCGGCCACCGGCCGTCCACCCCGGCGCCTGCCCTCGTCGACGACCGCCGCGATCTCGACGTCGAGCAGGTCCTCGTCGTCGGGGTCGTCGTGAGTGCTGCTGATGCCGCCGCTGGTGCAGATCTTGATGACGTCCGCGCCCGAGCGCATCATCCGCCGCGCGGCCGTCCGCACGGCGGTGACGTCGTCTGCCAGCACGCAATAGTCGAAGTCGAGGTCCTTGCCACTGGGCATGGTCGCGTCGGCGTGACCACCGGTGTGGCTGATGATGCCCACCGAGGTCTGCAGCCGCGGACCGGGCAGGAGCCCCGCGCCCACCGCGTCGCGGTAGCCCGCGGGGAGTCCGCCGAGGTCCCGCGCGGACGTGATGCCGGCCTCCAGGGTCAGCCGCAGTCGTTCCGCCGTCTGCGCCATGCCGACAACGGGGTCGAGGAGGAACGCGGTCTCCACGAGCGACCTGGTGGACGCGAACCCGAAGTGCGTGTGGCAGTCGAAGAGGCCGGGCAGCAACGTCCCGCCCCGGCCGTCGACGGTCCGGACGTCTCTGCCCGGCGCCGGTGCCCCGGCGGCCGGTCCGGCGTAGACGACCCTTCCGTCGGCGCCCGCGTCCAGCACGGCGTCATCTACGACTTCCGCGCCGATCCCGTCGATCAGCCGGACGTCGTGTACGCGAAGAGCCGCCTTCTCGCTGAGCTCCACTCCATCCCACCTTGCCCTCTCTTGCTTTCTCGTCGTGAGCGAGAACGTAAGACGACGTCACGGGATGGCCACGGGAATGCATGAATCAGGCAATACAGAGGGCTTGCGCGCACGGAATCAACACTGCTGACTTCCCAGTTGAAAACCACACCGAGTCGTGTAGTTTTGGTGGCATCACCCCCGCTCGCCTGGAGGCACGACCATGACGTTCAACCCGGCCGAACACTGGAACGGCTACCTGGCACCCCGCGGCCTCGAGGAGTACTCGGCCACCTATGCGGATTTCTTCCAGTTGAAGCGCGAGGACGGCATCCTCGAAGTCCGGCTGCACACCGACGGCGGCCCGTACGTCCACACGCACGCCGCCCACAACTCGTGGCCGCGCTTCTGGCAGGAGGTCGGCAACGACCCCGAGAACCAGGTGCTGATCATCACCGGCACCGGCGACAGGTGGATGACCGGAGATCCCCGCGGCATGAACCCCAAGCCGGCCTCCGACCTCGAACCCGATCACATCCAGCAGCGGATGTACGACGGCTGGAAGCTGATCGAGAGTTTCGTCAACAGCATCGACGTCCCCACGATCGCCGCCGTGAACGGGCCCGGTGTGCACACCGAGTTCGCGACGATGAGCGACGTCACGTTCGCCACGCCGGACGCCGACTTCATGGACCCCCACTTCTGGCTGGGATCGCCTCCCGGAGACGGCCAGGCGATGGCGCTGCAGTCGCTGATCGGCCCCAAGCGCGCCGCGTACTACATCTACGCGGCGAAGTCGATTCCGGCCGACACGGCGCTCGAGTGGGGCATCATCAACGACGTCCTGCCGCGGGAGGACCTGCTCGGTCGTGCCTGGGACCTGGCGCGGTTCATCATGAAGCGACCGCGGTACACCAGGTGGGCCACCCACAACATCCTGTCGCGGCACTGGAAGAAGACGGTCGCCGAGGACTTCGGCTTCCACATGGCGCACCAGATGCTCGCCAACGTGGCCAGCAAGTCCGTCGTACCGAATCCCGAACTGGTCGCCGACTCCGAGTCCAGGAAGATGTTCTGACCAGTTCTAGCCGTAGGCCCGCAGGAAGACGTCCACACCGTCGGAAACCACCTTCTGGAGTTCCGACGAGCCGTCCGTTCTTCCTCGAACCAGGTCCTCCAGGGCCAGGCCGATCGTCAAAGCAGTGAAGTGGCGAGCGGCGACTGCCGGATCGGTGGTGTGAATCCGCCCTGTTCCGGCAAAATCGGCGAAGCGTTCCGCGAGCATCCGTTCGGCGAGATCGCGCTTGGACTCCGGTAACCAGGGGCGCGACCCACGACGGGAATCCAGCATCCTGAACCTCGCATACCGGGAGGACTTCAGGGTCTGACCGGCGATGCGGGTGCCGAAATTGACGAGTTCATCCCGAAGGCCGGACCTCCCGGCCAGCTCTTCGTCGATTGCCGCACGCACGGCATCGGTCAACGCGTCACTCACGCGCTCCAGCACCCTCGAGAAGATTTCTTCTTTGTCCCCGAAGTGGTCGTACACGGTTCGCTTGGACACCTGGGCATGGGCCGCGATCTCGTCCACGCTGACGGCGTCGTAGCCCTCTTCGACGAACAAGATCTCCGCCGCGTCGAGAATCGCGGCCCTCTTGCCCTCGGACCGACGCCTGCGCCCCGGCGTCTGCGTACTGGCGTTGACTCTCGACACGAGCTCACTATACGGCGCGGCCTTCAACAAGGAGTTCTCCGAACCATGACCACCGGCCAGACCTGGATCACGGTCAAGGCAACGCCATCGGCACCGATGCACGACTCGCACCGGCTGTCCGGTGAAGCACTTGCGGCATGGGTGCGAAACCATGTCTCGACCTGGCCGGCTCCCATTCCGATCGGCGCGGAGAGGCCTCGGGCCGCGCCTGGGCTGTTCGTTTTTTCCTCGGACGGACCCGATATCCGGTACGCGCTGGAGGCGCACACGGACGGCTCCTCCGTTCTTCGGCTACCGGTGGGTGGATCGCGGCGAAATCCGGCTGACGGCGAAACCGTCCTGGCGATCGGCGAGGGCGCGGTCGCCTGGATCTCGATCGCCGCGGTGCGGTTGGCGTCCGCGTATGCCGAACACCTGGGTTGCCGTGGAGAACTGTCGATCGAGGCGAGCCTGGGAGAAAGCACCGCGATGAACAGCGTTCCGCACGAGATCTGGAACCGCGGACCCGACGGATTTCACCCGGTGGGCACCCGCGTTCGCTCCGTGCGTCCCTGCGGAGCGAAGTTCTCCCTCGCTGAGAGCGGTTCCGCGAGCGTGCCGTCGCTCGTCCGGCCGCTCCTGATCGAACTGCTCGGCCAGTTCGGCCTCACCGGCTCCCGGCACATCGACGTCGACGGCGTCGTCCGGCGCGGCAACTTCACCGGCCACGACGACCGGGTCCTGGCGTGGGTCACGGCGATAGGCGCGGCTTCACGGCACTGATCCCGGATTCGACGGTGCGGGGCCCAGACCTCACGACGGAACATCCGCGTCTTCGTGGAGCAGCGGAACCGATCGCACCGAGCGGCCCTCGGCGTCGAGGATCCGGCCGAGCAGCTTGACCAGCCGCAGGACGACCGACCGGTCCCTGATCCGCAGGGCAGGAAACGCGTGGCTCATAACGCTTTCCAGCTCGTGCACTTCCGCCGTGGAGTGGAGCCACGCGTCGATGACGACGTTGTGCGGCCCGGCGACGATGCTGCACGCCCTCACACCGGGAAGCCCACGAAGCCGCCCTTCCGCGGCGTCCAGTTCGTGCGCGTCGATGGAGCCGTAGTAGGTCACGGCGACCGCTCGACCGGACAGATGCCGCGAGGTGTCGCACCGGAGGATGACCAGTCCGGCGCTTTCCAGCCTCGCCAGGCGGCGCCGGACGGTCACGGCACCAAGGCCCACGTGCTCGCTCAGCCGCTCGAGTGACATCCGGCCGTCGAGGGTCAAGGCGCGCAACAACCGGTGATCGGCCGGTTCCAGCACGCCGTCGTGCTCGCCGCGGGCCGTGCCGTAGGTGCGGAGTCGGCGCTGCTGTTCGGGATCGAGCGCACCTTCTCGCCACCTGCTGGCTTCGAAGGCCGACCGGGTTGCGATGTACCCGCGCACTCTCTCGACCCCCGGTGTGCGGCCGATGCGGTCGGACAGGTAGCCGGACAGCGCGGCGAGCTCCGGCACCTGCACCAGCACCTGCAGGTCGCGGGCACCGGAGGTCAGTTTCACGGTGGCCGCCTCCACGTCGTCGGCGAGTGCTTCGGCGACGACGGCCGCCTCGCCGGGAGCGCAGTTGATCTCCACCAGAGCACAGGTCGGAGTCGCGTTGCCCGCGGGATGAGCGGTCACCCAGACGACGCCCGCCGCCTGCATACGCGACCAGCGCCTGCTGATCGTCGCCGCGTTGACCCCCATGACGGGCGCCAGGTCTCGCCAGCTCACACGCGGCGCCGACCTCACCGCGTCCACGATCGCGATGTCGAGTTCGTCGAACTCCGCGTCTTTCACGAACCGAAGCATCCTTTCGTGCGGCCAGGACGTGCTTCCGAAGGAATTCGTGCACGGTATCGCGTCCGGAGTGCCGCTGCCGCCGACCGGACCGTCCGCAGGCGACGCCTCCGCTCACCCGCAGAGTTCGCCGAACCGGCTCACGTCGACGTTCCCACCCGAGATGACGAGCCCGATGCGGGCGGGCAACGGGTGGACAGCGGACGAGATGAGCGCCGCCAGCGCACTCGCCCCGCTGGGCTCGAGGACGAGCTTGAGGCCTTCGAAGGCGAATCGCATGGCTTCGCGGATCTGGTCGTCCGTGACCACGACCACGCCGTCGACGAGACGCCGGTTGATGGAGAAGGTGAGCTCACCGGGCGTCGCCGCGGCTTGCCCATCCGCGATCGTCCGCGGTACCTCGATGGCGACGCGGTGTCCCGCTTCGAGAGACCGCTTCGTGTCGTCTCCGGCGGCTGGCTCGACGCCCACGACGCGCGTGCCGACCCCGCGGTCGGCGGCAGCGAGCGCGCAACCCGCTATCAGGCCTCCTCCCCCGACAGGCACCACCAGAAGGTCGAGCTCGCCGACCTCCTCGAAGAGTTCGAGTGCGGTGGTGCCCTGTCCCGCGATCACGTCCGGATGGTCGTAGGGCGGGATGAGGGTCATATCCCGGTCGGCGGCCACCGTCGCGGCCAGAAGCTCGCGATCGTCGCCGTAACGGTCGAATCCGATCACCTCGGCGCCGTAGCCGACCGTCGCGGCCACCTTGGAACGGGGAGCGTCGTGCGGCATGAGCACGACGGCGGGCACACCCAGCTCACGGGCTGCCAGGGCGACGGCCTGGGCGTGGTTGCCCGAGGAGTAGGTCAGCAGGCCCCTTTTCACGCTCTCGGGCGGCAACCGCGACGCCGTGTTGAAAGCACCCCGGAACTTGAACGCCCCACCACGCTGGAAGTTCTCGCACTTGAGGAACACCTCCGCGCCGATCAGATCGTCCAAGGTGCTCGCTCGGAGCACGGGAGTGCGGTGGGCGACGCCGGCGAGCCGAGCGGCGGCCGAGCGCACGTCGATGTCGACATTCATGTCCAGACCCTAGAAGGCAGTGCAGCACCAACCCGCGCACTGCACCAATCCGACATCGAAGCACCATATCCGCGCACGAAAAGTGGGATTGTTTGACGGACAAGGTCGATGCCGAAAAACCCCTCACGATACAGAGCGGGCCGAAGCAGCGGTACATGGCCTGAAATGGCGTCCCACCTTGAAACTTGTAGCGTCGATCCGAGGTTGCGCAGCTAGCTGCGCAACCTCACACCCCACCGAACAGCACATAGGTGAATCCGGCAAAAAGGGTTCCGGTAACGAACAGCGGGAAGAGGTCGCCGACCAAAGGCTGCCAGGTGCCACCGGGGCCGGTGGTGGAGGCAGTACGCCGGGGGTTGAAGCGCCAGTACCGCACAACGACGAGACTGTTCTCGCCATATGATCGCGACGCTTCTTCTTCGAATTCCAGCACGCCGCCGCCCTTGGGCGAGAACTGATAGACAGCCATCGTCCGAGGATGATCTCCGGAGGTTTCCCGAAAGCGGACGAGACGCCCTTGGCAACGCTCGCCATATCGGAGCAGGAGAACTCTCGATACGAACCGTGACAAGAATGCCAAGAACAGGCAGCCGATTCCCGCCCAGCCTGCAAATAAGGGGAAATCGTTCACACTCCGGACAATAGCATGGCATGACGTTCGACAAGAGAACGCAGGCAGGATGATTGCCCCAATGGACCCCTCCGGGAAACCTTCCGGGCAATCTTCCACGGTTTTCTGTGGTCAGGCTGTGCAACCGCGCGCCCCTTTCGCGACGCGGACCTGTTGGCGCAACAAAGTCATGCAGGGCTTCAATCGTGCCGCCCCCCGCTTGGCGTAATAGTCGAAAACCGTCTTGTACGACGGGAATTCTTAAGGCAAGTACTCCCAGGCGATGCCAGTCCGGCACACGTACAGAATCGCGTTCACGATCTCCCGCAGGTCGTGCAACGCGCATCACCGCCCCTGCCCACGCCGGGCGGCAGGCCATGCTGTCAACGTACGCTCGATCAACTTCTACCGGGCATCGGACAAAGTCGCTGCGGTACGCGGCGCCGGGAGCTCACCAGCTGCCCTCTAAAACCCGCGAAGACAGCCGGAGCGCTTCCGACGCCAGGAGAATCGTCAAGGCGGTGAAGTGTTGTGTGGCGCGCCGCGGGTCAGGAACCCGCAGGGCGCGGGCGGCGGCGACTCGGGCGAAACGCTCTTCCAGCAAGCGTTCGAGTTGCTCGTCCACGGCCTCGGGCAACCGTGGTGCCGAAGGTCAAACAGGGCCCGCTTGTCTCCGAAGTAGTCGTAGACCGTGCGTTTCGACACCTGCCACCCCTGCGGCGATGGCGTCGACAGTGGTCATTTCATGGCCATCCGCGACGAACAGCCGTTCCGCGGCGTCGAGGATGGCTGCCCGTTTGCTCTCGGACCGCAGCCGTCGGCCGGAAGTCTGCTCGATCGTTCTCACCCTGCCCATCTTTCTCATCAAGTTCTAAGCCAACTCAAAACTACACTGTGTAGTGTAGTTCTTGGAGAAGGGAGCACAGATGACTGAATCCGCCACGGCGCCGAGAAGCGGCGCCGGCATCCAGGCACGCGGCCTGACCAAGCGATACGGAACCAAAATCGTGGTCGACGACCTGTCGTTCACCGCCCGGCCGGGGGCCATCACCGGTTTTCTCGGGCCGAACGGAGCCGGCAAGAGCACGACGATGCGGATGATGCTGGGCCTGACAGAACCCACCGAAGGCACCATCAAGATCGACGGCCGCCGGATCACCGAGCTCGACGATCCGCCGCGCACCATCGGGGCACTCCTCGACGCGCGTGCTGTTCACCCATTGCGCACCGCCTTCGACCACCTTCTCGCATTCGCTCAAGCCGCGGGCCTGGGACGGCAACGAGTCGAGGAGGTACTGGACCTCGTAGGGCTGACGGACGCGGCCAAACGCCGGGTAGGCGAATTCTCGCTGGGGATGAACCAGCGTCTCGGCATCGCGACGGCCTTGCTCGGCGACCCGGGCGTCCTGGTCTTCGACGAGCCTCTCAACGGCCTGGACCCCGAAGGTGTCCGGTGGGTCCGCACCCTGATGCGAAAGCTGGCGGCGGAGGGTCGCACGATCTTCTTCTCCAGCCATCTGATGTCCGAAATGGAACTGACCGCGGACGACCTGATCGTGATAGGCCAAGGCAGGCTCGTCGCCGAGTCGACGCTCGAAGACTTCGTCCTCGCGCATACGACGCAGACGGTCACGGTCTCCTCACCTACGCTCGACGAGCTCGGGCATGCGCTGAACCGGGCGGGAATCGCGTACGAAAAGGGTCGGAGCGCGAACCTGCTCGTCGCCGGCGCCGACCCCGCCCTCGTGGGCAAGATCGCTGCGGCCGAAGGCATCGCGCTCGACGAACTAGCCCGGGTACGCGAGTCCCTCGAAGACGTGTTCCTCCGGCTCACCCACGACTTCACCGAATACGAAAGCCGGGCGGCATGAAAACGATCACTCCACATCGGACGAAATCAGATATTTCCGGTGTCAGGCGCACCGGCCCGGGTTTCCTGCCCGCCATGAATACGATCCGCTTCGAATGGACCAAGCTCCGGAGCATCCGCACCACGTGGCTGATCGCGTTCAGCGCCGTCGTCTCAGGTGTGGCGCTCAGCGTGCTCGGGATATCCGACCTTCTCGGCGGCTCGCCGTCGAATTTGCCCGCCGGGTGGGATCCGACCGCGGAAAGTTTGAAGGGATTCCTCTTCGCGCAGCTGCTCATCGGCATGCTCGGAGCGTTCAGTATCACGCCTGAACACAGCAGCGGGATGATCGGCAGCAGTCTCGCCGTGGTACCGGCGCGATCTCGCTTCCTCGCCGCGAAGACCTTCGTCGCGGCGGCGGTTGCCCTGGTCACCAGCCTGCTCACCACGCTGATCAGCTTCGGTGTCGTCCAGCTGATATTGCACGGCGCGGGTTTGCCCGCCGCCGGGCTCGGCGATCCCGGGGTGATCGGCGCACTCGGTGCAGCGACGCTCTACCTGACGACGGTCGCCGTGGCCGGGGTGGCCATCGGCGTGCTGACGCGATCGAGTACTGGCAGCCTCGCCGCGCTCGTCGGCGCCCTCCTGCTCGTGCCGGCCCTCGCACCGGGGCTCCCGGGAGCCGTCGGTGAGGCGTTCGGACGGTTCTGGCCGTTCACCGCCGGCCAGGCCGCCTACACGGTGGTCCCGGTCGATGGAGCGGTCTCGCCGGGACTCGGGATCTCGATCCTGCTCGCGACGACGGCAGCCATCAGCGTCGCCGCTCACTGGGCGATCCGTACCCGGGACGTGTGATCGTCATGCGAATGCCCCCGATCAAGCCCGATGACCTGTCCGACGAGCAACGTCCACTGGACCAGCACGTACGCGGGATACTGGCTGGCCTCCACCCGCCGTTCACCACGACGGATGGCAACAACTCGCTGATCGGCCCGTTTCCCGTGATGCTTCGCTTCCCCGAGCTCGCCAAGCCATTGCTGGAGTGGTTCACTTCGGTCACAAGCAGCAGCGTGCTGCCGGCTCGTGTGCGCGAGGTCGCCACCCTCACCATCGGAGCCCGATACGGTGCGGCGTACGAGCTCTATTCGCACAGCAGGATCGCCCTGGCGATCGGACTTTCCGGCGACGTCGTCGCGGCACTGGCCGCCGGGCAACGCCCCGCCGATCTGACACCGGAGGAGACCGTAGCGCACGATGTGGCGGCTCGCCTCCACACCGGCGCGCCGATACCAGGTGCGCTGTACCGAACCGCCGTCAATGCCTTCGGCGAGTTCGGCACCGCTGAACTCGTCTTCCTGGTCGCCCAGTACGCGAGTATTTCGATGGTCCTCAACGCCTACGACGTCCCGACCCCGATCGATGCCGAATGAGACCATACAAGGAGAAGGTCAACATGTTGCGCGTCGCGAGGACAGGCTCCTTCTATCCCGCGACATCGGGGGCATAGACCACGACGTATTCTGCCGTGTCCGGCGCTAGCGAGCCGTCCGGAAGGCCGTCAGCGACCCGCTCATTCTTGGGTGATGAAGTCCAGCAGCGGCTTGTTCGCGTCGGCGCGGGCGCGGTTGTACTCGTCGACCCCGGCTTGTCCTTGCTCGGCCGCGCAGGAGCTCGATGTCCTCCGCGGCCATCGGCCTACTCCGCACACGCAAGCCGTGGGCCTGTTCATGCGAGCCGAACGATCGCCGAGCCACGGCTGGGTCAGCCCGCGCCGGACTACCCTGCACGGCCGCCGGCTTCCCGCCGCGTGCTTCCGTGCCGTAACTCCGCACCGACCGGTTGCGTCACTTTCCCGCGACGACGCCGCGGTGATTCACGGGCTCGGCTGTGGGAGCGGCGATCAAACCGACGCCGAGTGGCGTGCACCAATGCAGGACGGCTTTGCCGTCGCGATGGGTGGTGATCAGCCGGGCGTCGCGCAGAGTCCTGGCTTGCATCGAGGCCGCGGACACGGAGACGTGCAGGGTGCGCGCGAGTTCGGTCGTGGTGTGCGGCTTCGTCAGAGCACGCAAAGTGTCCGCTCGCGTGCCGCCTAGCAGTGCCGCGAGCGGATCGCCGACCGTGTCGGCGTCGTGCAAGGGAAGCGGCGTGAGAGCCGGGAAGATGACCAACGCCGGTCCTGCGGGCTGCGGTGCCACGAGAACCCGGCCAGTCCAGAACAGTGACGGCAGGAGCACCACGCCTTCGCCGCGCAACGTCACTTCCCTGTCAACGTCGGGCGAATCGATCTCCAGGCTCATGTCGCGCCACCGCAAGCCGGCGGACAGACTCGTGAAGGTGCGCTCGAGTCCGTGCCGGGCAAGGAAATGCGCGCGCCAGGCCGCTTCGGCGTGGAAGGCGACCTGGAGCCGTGGCCACTCCACGGCCAGGATTTGCCTGTGCGCTTCCCTTACCGCGTGCTCGAGGATGCGCCAAGCGTGACGATCCTGTGCGGCCAGCTGCCGAATCCAGGCGGTCCGCGGCCGGTCGACCGCACAGATCCGTCGCAATTCCGCCTCGACGACCGCTCGGTCGGTAGCGAGAACCTGAGACAAGCCATCCTCCAGCCCGACACTCGGCGGGTCGAGGAACAGAGGTCCGATACCGGTAGGAGACAACAACTGCAGTAGCGGCTCGGCCCGCACGGGCAGACCGCGTGCCGTCCGTCTTCGCCAGCCACCGAAGACGTGGCGATCGTCGCGGCGCTGCAACGTCATCAGCGCAAGGACCAGTTCCATCAGCGGAGCGGGAGTGTCCGCCACAGTGACCTTCAGCAGGTCTTCCGCAGTAAAAAACACCTTCAGCACGTCATCCCCCAGATACGGCTCCGCCGCACGTTTCAGTTGTGGTTGAACACATGGCAGCACAGTCGAGAGTGCCAGACACTGGTCATGCGATCCACTGGATCAAGTTCCCACGACGGGTTACTCCTCAACTGGGGCCATCGAATGATTTCCATTGCGTCTTCACGGCGACGCATTCACATCGGAAAAGACCGATCGAGAGGGAGAATGATGAGAAAATCGCTACACCGCCCCTGGCTCACACTGCCTGCCGTGGTCGCGGCGACGCTGGTCAGCGTCAGCGGGACAGCCACGGCCGCACCCGCCGGAACGCACACCGAACCCGTTCAGATCATGGACTGCAGTCACCCACATTCGAACAAGGACAGCGGCTCGGGCCGGACGACAACGGTTCTGCGCTACCGGACCGGGCCGCACACCTCCTGCGAGCCACTGGGACAAGCCGGCGATAACACGCTGATCTACTACCACTGCTGGACTTCCGGTGAATCGGTCGGCGGCGTGAGTACCTGGACTTGGGGACGCGTCGCGGGCACACAGCGCGCAGGCTGGTTCTCCGACAAGTACCTCAGCAACGGCGGCTCCACGAAGAAGTGCTGAGCTGAGACCGTGGTGCCGAGCCCCCGCCCGGCACCACGGTCACCACCCGGCGCGGCAAAACTCGGTGCCACGCCGAAATGCGGCACGGCCAGAATCTGACTTTTGACTTTGCCAAGGCGTTTGGAGCTGGCGGTCTGGCCGGCTTGCGCGCACTCCAGCATCGGTGCCACACAGAGAGAATCTGACCTCACCGAAAATCGTGTGTCCCAAGCGCAGCTGCGCTGCGCCGGTCCTCGCGAAGGTGAACCCGACCGATGGAGCGATCGCCGCGGGCCGATCCGGGTACCAGAAGGATTATGTGGATGGTGCTGGTGATCCCGCTGCTGCTCATGTCATTCGCGCTGCTGATGGAGCGTGCCGAAGCGAACATGCCCTGAACGGGATCCAAGTCGCTACCCCGAACCGACCTGAGGCCCTTCCGAGCTGCTAGCAGTTACCCGTTCACCCCCGCATACTGTTGATGAACGTCGAACGCCGCGGCGCTCCATCCAGTCATCGTCCTGCGGCTGCATGTCGTGCCGGGGAGTGCGGGTCACACCGCCGACACGAGCGCACGGGTCCGGCGGTGTGATCGGCGCCGACCGCTACCTCGATCTTCGCTTCATGGAGTAATCAAAGGCCATGGTGGCGACAGTGACGTGGAAATCAAACATCAATTTAGAGTGATCGCGCGTGTCCCGGCGGACAAGCCGGGCGACAGTGGGTGAGCAAGCTCCGCGAAAGCGGTTGACCCCCGGCGGACACCATTCCACAATGAGGTGAATGTCGATCGATGATGTGCCTGCCGGACGCTCCTCTTTAGACAGATTACCCGAAAGTGATTTCGGCGGCACCGATTTCAGGTTTCGGTTTGCCGGTCTTCTTGCCGTACCCGACACTATGGTGCATGGATAGCATGGTGTCCGAAGACGAGGCCACAACGGAGTCCGACGTCCGGTTCCCGATCGTCCTGCGGGGATACGACCGCCGACAGGTCGACGAATACGTGCGGGCGACGGAGAAGCGTGTGGATCGGCACGAGAAGGCCCGGAGAACAGCGGAACGCAGGCTCGCCAAAGCCCAGGTTCCGGCGCCTCGAACTGCGGAGACGAACCAAGCCAATGGGTTGGGCAGGCGAATCGAAAAAATTATTGCGGTCGCCAAAGCCGAAGCCGAGGAGATCAAGAAACAGGCTCGTAAGGAGAGCGAAGACCTGCTGGCGGCAGCCCAGAAAGCCACCGCCGAGGCGGAAAGCGCCCGCGAAGAGATGGAACGCGCCGCGCGCCGCGAAGCCCAGCTCATCCTCTCCCGTGCCGAGCGGGAAGCGGCGTCTATTCAGAAGGCGCACCGGGCGGTCCTGTCCGAACTCGGACAGATCGCGCACGCCGTCGTTGAATTGCGTACTCGCTTCGGTGGGGAGGTCAAGTCCGAAGGCACTGCCGAGGAGAAGTCCGTACCTCTGGCCGCCGGGGCGACGAATGACGGGTGACTTCTGAACTGGCGCCGACCCGGATATATCGGGCGGCGGACCAGGCAGGCCCAGGGCCCGCACAGCTGAACCTGCAGGCCCTTCTTACGTCGCGGCTCAGCTCAGCGGGAGCCCCGCGCCTTAGCAGCACGAATACGCGCCATCTGAACACGCAGCCGCGCCGGTAGGTGACATCGAGTGACGGCAGAACGGTCTGTGGCGCTAGACTGCGGGTGCAGGAGGTTCTTCGCGCGTTCCGATTCGACGGTACGCCGCCTTCGCGGCATTACCGACCTCGCGCGAACGACGAAGGATTTCGCCGCGGGAAGGATGCGGCACGTTCCTCCTCGTCCAGCAGCGGGCTTGGAAGCACCCCGACACCGAACTAGCTCGGTGATCGCGCTGGTGCCCCGGTCCGGCGCCGCCTGCTCCCTCGCACGGATCCGGGTCCCCGTCGTGTGCGTAGCCGACGGGGAGAGCTGGTCATGGACAAGGTGCGGGACGAGTCGTTGCCTCGGGTCCTCGACGAGGTCACCGGAGCGCTGGAAACGTTGATCGCGGCGCTGGACAACGCCGACGACTCCGCGGTCCTGCTGCACCAGGTGTGCCGGCAGGTGACCCGGGCGGTACCCGGTGTCGACGAGGCCTCCATCACCCTGATCACCGACGGTGTGGCCACCACCGCCGCAACCACCAGCGACATCGCCGCCGCGCTGGACCGCGACCAGTACGCCCTCGGAGACGGCCCCTGCCTGCGAGCCGCCCGCACCGGCACCATCGTGCGCGTATCCATCTCCGACGCCACCGAGATGTGGCCGGTATTCGCGAAAGACTCGGCCGAAGCCGGATTCGGCAGCTTCCTGTCCGCACCACTTGCGGTCGGCGACCGGCATACCGGGGCGGTCAACTGCTACAGCACCCGCGGCCACGGCTTCGCCGAACTCGACGAGAAACTGCTCGACCTCTACACCACCGCCGTCACCGCCGCCCTGCACGCCTACAACCGCTACCAGCTCCTACACGACACCGCCGAACATCTCAGCACGGCATTGACCAGCCGCGCGGTCATCGACCAGGCCAAAGGCATCCTCATGGTCCTGCACCGGATCTCCGCCGACGACGCGTTCGCCCGGCTCGTCGAACAGTCCCAGCGCGACAACGTCAAGCTGCGCGACCTGGCCGCCCGGTTCATCACCCACGCCACCGGCATAGCACCCACGCCGTGACCACACCCGCGCGGTCAGCGCGGCCGGTGTCCCCTTGCTTCGGTCCTTGCGGACCAGCTTTCGGCGGTCAGGTGAATGTCACGCATGGCGTTCACCTCCTCGCCTCGAAGAGTCAGCACTTCCCGGTATCGGGAAACACTGCGAATGCGGACAAATAAATTATCGCCCTGCGCGGGTCGGGGTAAACGGCGACCGCGAGTCGACCACCCGTCCGTGTCGCGCGACCTAGCAGACTATCTCTAGCAACACTCTTCGTCCGGTACGGCCTTTTCTCGCTCCGTGTGGGTGAAGCGAAGCAACGCTGGGCGGAAAGCCCGTTCACCTGTCGGGATTGCCCAGGTGCCAACAAGAACCTGGCCGGACTGGTCGAGATAGGTGGCCGATAAACCCATTCGCCCACACGAACGAGCGGCCAAATATCAGCTACGTCGGCGCGACTTCGGTGACACATGCTGTCATGCATATTGGTAGATACTATCGAAAAGATCAATCCGTACCGGTGCGCTCTCATCACGACCGTGTATGCGCGATATAAATCGCCGGAGAAGCCACCATCGACATTGCCGGCGAGGGCGGCCTGCCTGCATCGCCACGGCCATGGTCGGACGGGTGAGGACGCGCCTCGGCGATCGTGCCCTGGCAGCGCCTACGACAAGCGTTGGCAGGACGCACTTTCCGGGGCGTCACGCCGCAACCGGAAGGGCATTCTGGCCGACCCGTCCGCCCCAGCCGCCGACGGAAAGCGAGATCAATTCATGAAGGCGCGTCACCTGCGTCCGATGAGGGACTTCGACGCTGCCGCATCCACGGCACTGATGACCAGCGGCTTCGGGTCGATCGATGTGCAACCCGAAAGAGCCGCCCCTTTGCCACGGACGAATCGCATCCCGGTGGAGCCTGTCCGGGGGCACTCGCAGGATGCACATTGCGTCCGGCCTGGGCATTGCTGCCGGGACGCGGCGTCGCCAATGACGGCTATCGAGTCCAGATCCGCAGGTAGCGTGGCTTGGTCGTTCTTGTAGTCGGGGTCGGCGTTCTCGGCTTGGCGTAGCAGGTTGTCTTGTTCACGGGCGGTGTCGGCGGTCTTCTTCCGGAGGGCCGTGCCTTGCCGCGGCCAGCGGGGCGAGCTACCGGGACGTCAGATCGCGGAGACGCGCCGAGACTGCGGGCCCTTTTAGCCCTGCCCGATCTCGAACTCCACACGCTGCCCTTCATCCAGGGACTTGAAGCCGTTGCCCTGATCTCCAGAGCCATTCTCTCCGGCACCAGCCCGACCGCACACCCGTCGGAGCGACGGCTCGCACAACAAGTCGAATGGCTCGATGAGTGTGGCTTTCACCGCGGATCCGCGGTGAAAGCCACACTCACCGCATTCACTTGAGGCGTACCGGAAGACTCGTGTGCCCGTTCGAAATGAACGACGGCATCTTCTCCAGTTCGGAAACCTCCGTCGCCAGGGCCAGATCGGGGAACCGTTCGAACAGCGCCGGTAGTGCGAGTTCCGCTTCCAGCCGCGCCAAGGGCGCGCCGAGGCAGTAGTGCACCCCGTGCCCGAACGACAAGTGCTGACTCTTCGATTCCCGCGAAAGCCGGAACTCGTCCGCGTCGGAACCGTGCGCCTCGGGCGAGCGGCCCGCTGCCGCGTACGAAGCCAGGATCGCCTCGCCCGCCTTGATGTGCACCCCGTCGATCTCGATGTCCTCCACCGCGTACCGCAGCGGAAGGTTCGCGATCGGCGCTTGCCACCGCATGGTCTCGTCGATCACCTCGGCCCAGGTGTGCTCCCCGGAGCGCACCTTCGCCAGCTCCTCCGGATGCGTCAGCAGCGCCAGGATCGCATGGTGCAACAGGTTCACCGTGGTCTCGTGCCCGGCCGAGATCATCAGGATCAGCGTGTCGATCAGCTCGGCCTCCTCCAGCACCGAACCGTCCTCGTCCCGCGCGGCGATCAGGCCGCTGGCGAGGTCCTCACCGGGATTCACCCGCCCGTTCGCCACCAGCTGCCCGAGAATCCCGTACATCAGCACGCCGTTCGCCTGCGCCTCCTCGGCGCTGAGCGAGGTGTTGAACACCCCGTCCACCGCGCGCCGCAGCTCCGGCCGGTGCTCTTCGGGCACGCCGAAGAGCTGGCAGATCACCTCGATCGGCAGCGGATAGGCGAAGTTCTCCCTCAGGTCCACCGAATCCGGCCCGGCGGCGAGCCGGTCCAGCAGGCCGGTGGTCAGCTCCTCGACCCACGGCCGCAGTGCTTCCACCCGGCGCGGGGTGAACGCCTTCGACACCAGCGAACGCAGCCGCCGGTGGTCGCCGCCGTAGGCGGTGAACATGTTCTGCACCGAGACCCAGATCCGCAGCGGCCAGTCCTCAGGGATCTCACCGTCGCGGTAGGCCGCCCAGTGCAGGTTCGGGTTCTTCGACACCCGCGGGTCGGACAGCAGTTTCCGCAGCAGCTCCGGCTGGGTTACTGACCACGCCACCACTTCGCCAGGGAGTTCCACCAGCGTCGCGGCTCCCCGGGCGCGGAGTTCGGCGCCTTCGGTGTGGATGTCACGGCCGTTGGGATCGAGGACGAACGGGCGGGCTGGTGCCATGGGTGCTCTCCTGTCGGGTCGGGAACGGGACTGGCCGGTGCGACGACGGGGGTGAACAGGACCGGGAGACCGGCCAGCGCGCGGTGGAACGGGCCGGGCCGCCAGCGCAATTCGGCGTCCGGCACAGCCAGGCGCAGATCCGGCAGCGCGTCGAGCAGGGTCTCGATGGCGGTGGTGGCGATCAGCCGCGCCGGCCCCTGCGCCGGGCAGGAGTGCACCCCGGCGCTCCAGGCGATATGCGCCCGGTTACCGGCCCGCTGGGCCTCGCCCAGCTCGGGATCGGTGTTGGCGGCGGCGAAACTGATCACCACGGGCTCGTCGGCAGGCAGCCGCGCGCCCATCAGGTCGGCCGCCGGATAGGGGTAACCAGCGGAGTAGTTGGCCATGGGCGGGTCGCTCCAGAGGATCTCCTCCAGCGCGTCCTCCACGTGCAGGCTGCCGCCGGCCAGGTCCCCGGCGAAGCGCTCGTCCACCAGCAGCAGCCGCAGCCCGTTGGCGATCAGATTCTGCTGCGGTTCGGTGCCCGCGCCCATCAGCAGCACCAGCTGGTGCAGCATCTCCTCGTCGGTCAGCCCTGAGGGATGCGCCATCATCCACGAGGGCACGTCCTGGCCCGGCTGCCGCCGCTTGAGCGCCAGCAGGTCCAGCATGGCCGCGGTCAGCTCGGCGTTGGCACGCTCCGGATCCACCATGTCGAAGATCCCGCGCATCCCCGCGGTGAGCCGCTCGCCCAGTTCCGGCGGGCAGCCGAAGAGGTGGTTGAACACCTGAAGGGAAAGGGTTCCGGCGTACTCGGTGAGCAGGTCCGCCCGGCCGTTCCGGGAGAACTTCGCGATCAGCTCCCGCGCGGCCTTCTCCACGTAGTCCAGAAGGGCGTGCGGGTTCACCCGCGAGATGCTGTCGGTGACCGCGCTGCGGTAGCGCGCGTGCACCGCGCCGTCGGTGAACAGGCAGTTCGGCCGGTAGCCCATCATCGGCATCACCGGGTTGTCCGGCGGCTGATTGGCCTGCCAGCGGCGCGGGTCCCGCGGATAGGTCTGCGGGGAGCGCAGCACGTCCAGCGCCGCCTCGTAGCTCAGCACCAGGCTCGCGTTCACCCCCGGCGCCAGCTCGACCGGCGCGACGTGGCCGTGTTCCTTGCGCATCCGCGCGTAGACCCCCGCCGGGTTCGCGGCGAATTCCTCGTCGTAGAGCGAGGTGCGCGTGGCGTGAGCGGGACAACCGGGGGGCGGGATGGCGGGAACGGTCACGAATGCTCCTGGCGGACGGGAGTGAACAGGTAGTCGACCAGGCTGATCAACGCCGAGGCGGCGGACGCGCGATCGCGGGCGTCACAGGTGACCAGCCGGGTCTGGGGTAGCAGATCGAGCGCCTCGCGCAGCTCGGCATCGGGAAAACGCGGTGCGCCGTCGAACTGGTTGACCGCCACCGCGTAGGGCAGGTCCAGTTCCTCCAGCAGGCCCATCACGTCGAAGGAGTCCTGCAGGCGGCTGGGATCGACCAGCACCAGCGCCCCGAGCGCGCCGTGGGCCAGGTCCTTCCACATCTGCGTGAACCGCTGCTGGCCCGGGGCGCCGAAGAGGTAGAGCACCACCTCGTCGCTCAGTGTCAGGCGTCCGAAGTCCATGGCCACCGTGGTGGTGTCCTTGCCGCGCACGCCGGACAGGTCGTCGACCAGTGCGCCCGCCTGCGTCATCCGCTCCTCGGTGCGCAGCGGGCGGATCTCCGAGAGGGTGCCGACAAAGGTGGTCTTCCCTACCGCGAACGGGCCGACGATGAGGATCTTCACCGAGGTCCGGACCGTGGCGGAAACGTATCGGTCAGGTGAGAGCACGGAGGCCATCGAGTACCTTCTGCAGGAGTTGCTGGTCGGGGACTTCGGTCTCGCGCACCGCGGCCCGTGATTCGATGTGCCCGCTGTCGAGCAGGTCCGACAACAGCACCTTGGTGACGCTGGTGGGCAGCTTGAGATGTGCCGCCACCTCCGCGACGGCCAGCGCGCCGCCCCGGCACAGCTCCATCACCCGCCGTTTTTCCGGGCTCAGCCCGGTCACCGGTGCCCAGGTGGCCAGCACCACGGTGGCCACGTCCAGGGTGTTGCGGGTCGGATGGGCCCGGCCCTCGGTGACCACGTGCGGCCGGACCAGCGCCCGCTCCCGCCACTGCCCGCTCATGCCGGGTTGCCAGGTCCCTCGGCCGGAAAGCGCGGTGGCGCGGTGAGTTCCTGGCCGAGTCTTTGCACCAGCTCTTGCAGTCGCGAGGAAACACCCTCGATGTCCACCCGGCCGGTGGTGGACACCGCGACGTAGGCGCCCTGTCCGGCGGAGGTCAGGAAGACGAACCCGCCGTCGAATTCGATCAGCGTCTGCCGCCACTGCTCCGGCGGCTGACGGCAGAACTCGCCGGTGGCGCGGGCGAGCGACTGGAGCCCGGAGACCGCGGCGGCGGTGCGCTCGGCGTCCTCCACGGTGATTCCCTGCGAATGGGCCATCAGCAGGCCGTCGGCCGAGAGCAGCACCGCGGAGATGGTCTCCGGCATCTGCAGGGCCTGATCGAGCATCCAGCCCAACCGGTTGTTGGTGGTGACGGAGCTGCTCACTGGAAATCCCTTTCGTCAGCGGTGGAAGAAGCGCGGCCCTGGCGGGTGCCGCGCTGCCAGGCCGTGGCCGTGGCGACCGGGCTGTGGTTCACCGGGGACTCGGTCACTTCCGGCGCGGCGGGCGGCGGCACCGGAACCGACAGCGTGGTGGTGGCCGAGCCGGTCACCGGGGCGCGTCGGCGACGGCGAGGCAGGCCGTGCGCGGTGGTGCCCAGTTCCTCGGCCGGTTCGGCCGGCTGTGGTTCCGGCGCGGGAGCACGCACGGGCGGGGTCGGGCTGGGAGTGATCGCGGCCGGGCTGGCGGGCGCGGCCAGCGACGGGACTTCCTGCGGCGCCGGCGCCGGGACGGCGGCGCGGGTGAGCAGCTCGCTCGGCAGGAACAGCACCGCGCGCACCCCGCCGAAGGGCGAGCGCATGTCCACGGAGACGCGGAAGCCGTAGCGGCGGGAAAGCACGCCGATGACGGCGAAACCGATCCTCGGCGGCACACCGAGCGCGGCGATGTCCTGACCGCCGTGGCCTTCCAGTAGCCAGCCCGCGCGCTGCACCGCTTCCACCGTCATGCCGACCCCGGCGTCGTCGATGACGATCGCCAGCCCGTTGTGTGCCTGCTGGAAGGTGACCTGCACGGGTGAGCCGGGCTGCGAGTGGCGGGCGCCGTTGTCCAGCAGTTCGGCCACCGCGAGCACCACCGGTTCCACGGCCTGGCTGACCACCGCGGTGTCCGAAGGCGCCGGGATCTGCACGCGCGCGTAGTCGCGGATGCGGCCGGTGGCCCCGCGCACCACGTCGGTCAGGGTCGCGGCGGAGCGCTGCAGGCCCGGCCACGAACCACAGAGCACGGCGGTCGCCTGGGCGCGGCGGCCCAGCTGCGAGTTCGCGTGGTCCAGGCCGAGCAGGCCGTCGAGCACGTCGGGATTGTCGTGACGCTCCTCCATCGCCGAGATCAGCACCTGCTGCTCCCCCGCGAGGTTCTGCACCGTGCGCATCATCGCGCGCAGGGTGGCGGCGGCGGATTCGGCGGCGTTGCGGCGGGTCTGGCCGGTCAGCTCGCTGATCACCACGAGCAGTTCACGGTGGGGGTCCTCGCCGTTGAAGGCACGCAAGGGGCCGGGCACGGTCACGGCCTGGTTGGCCTGCGACTCGACGATGGCAGGCAACCGCCTGTGCAGCAGGTGCCGGTCCTCCTCCTCCCGGGCGCGGAGTTCGGCCAGCAGCTGCTCACCACGACGGCCGGTGTTGGCGGTGACCCGGCGCTGGCGCACCAGCAACAGCGCGAAGGCCGCGGCGAGCAGCGAGACGCAGACCAGTACTGCCATCAGCAGGGGGTACTCCATGAAATCCTCACGATCGACAGGGCAAGGACGCCTGGGCCGAGCCGGGGGATCATGCGGCAGCTCCACGGCAGCGGGGATCGAAGGACGTCATCAGCAGCGAGTACCGTAGCGCAAACACGCCGTGAGCGGCAGCCGCTTCCCGCGAGAAAAATGGTTCTGTGCAGGGTAAGCCGAGCGAGAAAGTTCCGGACCGTGCCCGCGAGGCCACCGGCGGCGCGGTGAGGTAGGGCGACGGAGGCACCCGGATGCCGTCGACGGGTGGGCTGCGCGTTCGGGCAACGAGTCGTGTTCGTTCGTTCATCTTTTCCTGTGAGACCCACGAAACACTGTGCCCCAACGGCATCGTCGTCAAGTGAACGCGAGCACCGGGTCGCGTGACGCGCTCCGCTCCGCGCGCATGAGGAGGAACGCGGGAATCATGACCGGATTGGACGTCGCCACGGACGATCTCACCGCGCACGCGACTCAATCTCGACGCGTTGACCGATCGGCTGGGCACCGCTTTGTCGGCGGCGGGGCACCAATCCCCGGGCGAGCGCTGCTTCCACGAAAGCGGGCAAGTACGAGGAATTCGCGCGGCAGGCCGAGATTCTGCGGTTGACAGCGAGCAGCCGCGACGGCGGCGGCGAAGTTCGGGCGACCGTGCGCCAAGCCCAAGCCGGGATCGCGAGCCAGGTCGGTGACGAGGATCCGGAGAGCTGCGCTCACGCTTTCCGGCCAGGAAGCCGAAACCGCGCCATCCGAGACAGAGGTGCCGCCTTCACCTGACCACAGCGAAGACGTCGAGAGCTCACCGTGGTGACTATTTTCGAGACGGAGCCTCGACGTGAGCAACCTTTTGGTCGCGACCGCGGAAGCCACCAGCGCTGTCGCCGGCGCCCTGCTGCCGGGTCCGCGACCGAGCTGATCCAGACACCGCGGTGAGACGGACACGGCCCAGTGGACCGGTGAAGCGAGTGACCCGCCGCCGACATCGTGGTCCGCGCCTCCGAACTGCCGGGGGGGGGGACCGCTCGGCTCTACCAACACGAGTTTCGAGAACCTCGCCCGTTTCGCGCCCAGCCGCCGGCTTGCGCCGTGACCTGCGACGTCACGATGAAAAGGGCTCAACGTGCACGATTCGCCGATCAGAAGTTGTGTGTTCACTGCCCGGGATTGTCGGGGCGGTCTGGTAGATGATGGGCATGTTCCGCGACTTCAACTTCAAGCTGCTGGTCATCGACAAGCTCATGTACCAGGACAAGCTCATCCAGCCCCGTTTCCGGATCGCCGACATTCTTTACGCCAAGGGCGCCACCGGTGACCTCTGGAAGTACCTGCGCGAACAGGACCTGCTGTACACCGTCCTTGAAGAAGCCCGCCAGTACTTCACCGACTTGGAAATCACTCCCGACCAGCTGTCCGCCGTGGACGAACTGACCACTGACGGCGGCTTGGAGATCTACCACCAGTGCTCGCCGTTCTGGGACGGAGAGGACGACCTCTTCGACGTCACTTCACTGGACGACCTCGCCCTGCTACCCAACCTCCGCGTGATCCACGGCGGCGAGGCCATGATGGCCGCCCCCGGCGCCGAGGACACCCTCAAGGCCCGCGGAATCGCCGTGGAATGACCCCTTTCATCGTGGGCACGGTTGACCGCCTTCTGCTCGCGTGACAGGTGAGGGCGTGTGGCGTGGCGCTTGACCAGGGGTGCGGACCCATCACGGTCACCCCCATCCTTTCGTCGTCGAGCCGCCCTCGACTCTCACACCAATTTTCCTGGAGCAGATCTGGAGCAAGATCTTGCTGGCCGGTGGCGCCGGAGTGGGTCTTGGTGTTGCCGATCTCGTCGTAGGTGTGCCGCGACGGAAGTCGCGGTCAGGCGCGGATCGCGGGCTCGGGAGTGACCCCGGTGGCGGTGCTCGTGATCTGCCAGAGCTCGCTTGCGAGCCTGCGGTCCTTGGCGGCGGCCGAGCGGCGTGCCGGGCCGGCCGGGCCGCGGATCTCGAATGGTCCGGTCGGGCCCAGGTAGTCGCCGCCGTCGGCGGGTCCGGTGGCGGCGATGAGCTGGGGTGCGATACCGGCGGTGACCGGCTGGGAGAGGTATCGGTCCGGCAGCACGAGGAGGCGGGACCTCCACGTGCTCCCGCGGGCCAGGGCGTTGGCCAGCAGCTGTGACGTCGTCAGTCCCGGGTGGGCGGCGATCGACAGCACCGGGTCGCCGGCGGTGCGCAGCCGCCGATCGAGCTCCGCGGCGAAGAGGAGGTTCGCGAGTTTGGAGGCTCCGTAGGCGCGGGTCGGCGAGTAGCGCCGGCGTTCCCAATGCAGGTCGGCGAGGTCGAGTCCGCCGGTGCGGTGGCCGAGGCTGGAGGTCGTCACGACCCGGGCGGGCCGCCCGCGGTCTCCGGCTGCCCGCAGCGCGGGCATCAGCAGCCAGGTCAGCGCGGCCGGGCCGAGGTGGTTGGTTCCGATCTGCAGCTCGAACCCGTCCCGGGTCCGGCTGTGCGGCCCCAGCGATACCGCGGCGTTGTTGATCAGCACGTCCACCTGGTCCCCGGTGCGTTCCCGGATCTCCGCGGCGGCGGCCCGTACCGAGGAGAGGTCGGCCAGGTCGAGCAGAACGGGTTCGGCCGACCCGGTGCCGTCGATCCCGGCTCGCACCTGGTCGACGGCCGCTGCTCCACGCTCGGCGTCGCGAACGGTCATCAGGATCCGGGCGCCGGCCGCGGCCAACGCACCGGAGAGGGCGAGGCCGAGACCGGAAGTCGTCCCGGTGACGACAATGGTGCGGCCCGTCAAATCGGGCAGGAGTTCTCGCGGAGGCAATTCATGTGACACTGTCATATGAACAGCCTGCCCACTTCGGATGACACTGTCAACTAGAATGGCCGGTGTGACACGCACCGAGACCGCCGAGGCCACGCGGCAAGCTCTTGTCCGCGCTGCTTCCGAGTTGCTCGACCAGGGCGGTCCCGACGCGGTGACCCTGCGAGCCGTCGGAGCGCGGGCCGGAGTCTCGCGAGGTGCGCCCTACGGGCACTTCGAGAACAAAGAACATTTGCTGGCCCAGCTCGCCATCAACGCGTGGAGCTCCCTGGCGGACGACGTCGAGCACCTTCGCGAGAACCTCGAGTCCACTTCGGACATACGGCTGGAGCGGGCCATCCTGGCGTTGATCGACGTCGCTCGCCGGCGGCCGCACCGGTACGCGCTGATGTTCAGTGCTCCGGCCGATACCCCTGCCGCCCTGGAGGCCGCGGGCCGTCTAGAGGGCGTGTTCCTGGCCCTGGTCGCGGATATGGTCGGGGAATCCGACGCGCCTCGGTACGGCGCGCTGCTGATGTCGAGTGCACACGGCATCGCGGGAATGGAACTCAGCGGTCATCTGGCCAAGGACACGTGGCAGGTCAGCGTGGAGCAACTCGTGCACATGCTGATCGACGCGATCCGAGCCGGCTGAACGGAGGAGCCCCTCCATAAGGAGCTGAAGGGAGCTTTCACCGCGTGACATGCGGTGAAAGCTCCCTTCGCCACGTCAGACGCGGCGAAGGCTCCCTTCGGCTCCCTCGAGACTGGACGACGACGCGGATCGCCGGTATCGGCGGGCGAGCACCACGCAGGTACCGCTGAGCAGGGCGAGCGCGGTGATCCAGTAGCTGGGCGCGAGGGTGGAGCCAGTGGCCGCGATCAGCAGGGTGATGGCCAGCGGGGTGACGCCGCCGAAGAGGATGACGCCGAGGTTGTAGCTGATCGACAGTCCCGTTCCCCGGCCGCCGACAGGGAACATTTCGGCCATGGCCGCGGGTAGCGGCCCGGCGTACCAAGCTTTGACCAGGCCCATCAGCGCCAAGGCCGTCACCAGGGTGACCATCGCCGGTGCGGCGCGGATGAGCAGGAACAGCGGAAGGCTGATGAGCGCGATCACGGCGGCGGCCGCGGTGAGCATCCGGGTCCTCCCGATCCTGTCGGAGAGATGACCGGCTACGGGCGTGAGCACGGTGAGGACGACACCGGTCACGAAGGTCGCGGTGAAACTCGTCGACGGGGACATGCCGAGGTGCCGGATGGCGAACGTCGGCATGTAGGTGATCAGGTAGGAGAATCCCGTCGAGACCGCGATCATGCCCATGACCAGCAGCACCCGTGTCTTGTGGTGCCGCATGAGGTGCACCAGTGGGCGCGGCGGCCCGGACTCCGGCTTGGCGCGTGCGGCGATGAACTCCGGTGAGTCGCGCAGCCGGGTACGGATGTAGTAGCCGGCCGGGCCGAGCAGCAGGGCGACCGCGAACGGTATCCGCCATCCCCACGCGTCGAACTGCGCCGGGCTCAGGAACCCACTCGTGATCGCGAGCAAGCCGGTCGCGAGCAGGACCGCGAACGCCTGGCTGGCGGTCTGCCAGCTCCCCATGAAGCCACGCCGCCCGGCATGGCTCTCGACGAGCAGTGCGGTGGCGGAGCCGAACTCACCACCGGCGGAGAATCCTTGAAGCACCAGCGCGACGAGCATGCCGATCGGCGCGAGCACGCCGATCGTCCCGTAGCCGGGCAGGATCACGATCAGGAACGAGCCGAGCGTCATCAGCCGGATCGCCACGGTCAAGGCCGCCAGCCGTCCGGCCCGGTCGGCGTACACACCGAGTACCACCGCGCCGATCGGCCGGGCCAGGTAGGCGGCCACGGCCGTCCCGAGCGCCAGCATCAACGAGGTCACCGGGTCGGCCGAGGGAAAGAACTGCCGCGCGATGACGTCGGCGACCAGTGCGTAGGCGGTGAAACTCAGCCATTCCAGCATGTTCCCGGTCGAGGCGGCCGCGACGAGGCGCACTGTCGCGTTCATCGTCGGCCGATGCTGGAGAGGACGCCGGCCGCGGTCACGATGCCCTGATGGAACCGATGGAGTTCGAAGTTCTCGTTCGGCGCGTGGTTGCGTTCGTCCACATTGGCCAGCGCGATGCCGTAACAGGGCAGTGCCAGACCGTCGGTGAGCGCCGCGATCGGCAGGCTGCCGCCCAGTGCCGGGACGGCCAAAGCCTGCTTCCCGTGCGCCTCGGTCACCCCGCGCAGTACGAGGTCGGCATAGGGAGCGTCGGGCAGGGTCCGGGACGCTTCCATCGTCGCCCCGAACCGCAGTTCGGCGTGCGGCAGGTGCTTGGCGACGTGCGCGCGGACCGCGTCGATGACCGTCTCGGACCGCTGTCCGCAGGCCAGCCGCATGTCGCACCGGGCGACCGCGACCGACGGGATCACCGTCCGGTGGTCGCCGTTGTCCAGGCAGGTCAACGAATTGATGCTGAACGTTGGCGTCGCGAGTCGTTCGTTGACGTCGTTGCGATGGCCGGTCTCCATCCGGTCCAATCCCGCTCCCGCCAGCATCGCGGCCGGGTCGATCGGCAGGGCGCGCAACGCGTCGAGCTCGGCGTCGGTCAAGCCCGTCACACCCGCGTCGTAGCCGTCGATGGTCACCTGGCCGTCGGGTGCGCGCATGGTGGAGAGCAGCCCGATCAGCTCCCAGGCCGGATTCGGCGCGACGTTGCCCCAGTTCCCGGAATGCAGCGCGCTGTTCGCGCCACGCACCGTGATCTCGAAGGCCACGACGCCGCGGACTCCCAGCACGACGGTCGGCTCGTAACTGTCGTGCACCGGCCCGTCGCTCCAGAGCGCGACATCCGCGGCCAGCTCCTCCCGCATCGCCGTGAGCGTGCCGGTCAGATGGGGGCTGCCGATCTCCTCCTCGCCGTCGAGGATGACGGTCACCGAGCACGGCAGTCCCCCGTGGGTGTCGCGCAGTGCCCGGAGGGCGAGGAGCTGGGCGAAATGTTGTCCCTTGTTGTCACCGGTGCCACGGCCGTACATCCGGCCGTCTCGGATGCTCGCTTCGAACGGTGGGCTGTGCCATTCCTCCAGCGGTCCCGCCGGCTGAACGTCGTAGTGCCCGTAGATCACCGCATGCGGGCTGCCCGCCGGACCCGCCGCGTGCCCGACGACCAGCGGCCAGCCGCCGGTCTCCACGACCCGTGAGCTGAGCCCGCTGCGTTCCAGCAACTCCCGCGCGTACGGCGTGGCCCGTTCCATGCCCTCCCCCGTGGCGCTCACGCTGGGCACCGCGATCCAGTCCGCGAGTTCCTGCTGGTGCCGCAGCCGGTGCCGCTGCACATAGTCCTTGACCGAGTCCACGTCGACTCCCATCGATTTCATCGAGTGAAATTGATTTCGAGTATGGGAATCGATTACAGTCCTGTCAATGGCCGGACAGATCGAGCCCCCAGCCGCGACGCCGGAAGAGCTGCGCGCGCTCTCCCACCCGCTGAGCTGGCGCATCCTGCGGTTGTGCCTGGACGCGGCATGGACCAACCAGCAACTCGCCGAACGCCTCGACGTCGCGCCCGCCACGCTGCTGCGCAGGCTGCGGATACTGACTTCAACGGGATTCCTCGTGGCCGAGAAGCCACGGCGAGGACCTAAAGGCGCCTGGGAACACCCCTACCGGGCGACCAAGAAGACCTGGCGTCTCAACCTCGAACCGGGGAGCGACCTTCACCTCACGGCCAAGGTCGACCTCGCCATTCTGGACGCGCACCGGGCGGAGATCAGCGAGAACGACCCTTCAGTCCCCCAGCACACCCGCCGGGCGGTTCTGCGGCTGGATCCCCGCGACCAAGCGGAGCTGAACAGCAGGGTCGACGCGCTCCTCGACGAGTTCGCCGGGCGAGAGAGATCGGACCAGGCGCCCATCGCCATCCTGTGGAACGCCGTCGAACGCCACGAGCCTCCCGGACAGCCGTGATGGCCACGTCGAGGGCGCCCGGGTAGCCCCGCTGAGACGGTGCGCCGCCGATTACCCCCTGCGGGACTCGACGCTGTGTGGGCTTGATGGGCCAGGGTGGTCGTCGGTGGCAAGTCAGGCGGTTGCGGGTTGTTTCTTGAGGTGACCAAACGTGGCGTAACCCAGCTTCCAGTGTTCACCTATGACATTTCGGCAAGCGCAGGGCTCCGCAGAGGCGTCGGCGGCGGAGACCAGCCTCGCGCGCCGACGTGGTCTGTCAGAGCGAGAGCAAGGTCGTCGAGAGGTACCTCGACGCGCTGGCGGAGAACTCGCGGTCGTGGGCGGCGAAGAATGCCGATTCGGTGCGGAAATCCGGCTGTGCTCGTAAATCCGTATCGATATCCGGCCGTTTCGCGCCTGACCCCGGGGGGGTATGAGGTGCGTGGGGGGGGGGGCCCATTGGGGCCCCCCCCGCCGCCCGCCTGGGGGTGTGGGACCGGGGGCCC
>NZ_JBIUAQ010000002.1:391549-502089 GCF_044547565.1 Amycolatopsis sp. NPDC052450
GCCCCAAACGCCATATTCGCCCCCCAGGGCGTCGCGAAAGTGGCTTTCGCGACACGGTCACCCCACAGCCCGCGAGTGAATCCCCGCGACCCGGCACCATGAAGTCAGCGGAATGCTCACGGCCTCAGGCGACAACATCTTCACCGCGCGAAGCAAGAACAAAATCCTTCGGCACCACGCCGAATTACCACACGAACATCCGACTCGGGACACTACTCCGAGGGCGTGATCGTGGTGACCTGAGTGGCGATCATCTCGCCCGTGGCCTGTGCCGGGTGAACCTGGGCGGAGCACCGCAGGAACACGGGGGTCGCCGCTGCCGTGGCGGTGATGTCGCCGTTCAGCGGCATCCTGAACTGGTTCGGTCCGGACAGCGTGGCGGTCGCCGCGTTCCCATGTACGGTCCCCGCGGAGACGAAGCCACACACCACGAGAAGCTTGTCCTCGCCTGGTGCTGTGGCAACCGCGATGACCCCGGACAGCAGGTACCGTCCAGGCGGGAGCGTCACGCTGGACACCGTTTGCGTCGTTCCCGCGCTCAAGTTGTGGAGCCCGTCGCCGTAGTTGATGTACGCGGCTGTGACGCCGGCAGCCCCAGTGTCGCCCTTGTCGCCCGTCGGCCCCTGTGGTCCCGCGGGTCCCTGTGGACCTTGAGCTCCCTGCGGGCCGGTCTTGTTCCAGCTGATCTCCTGCTGCCCCTTGCTGCAGGCCGCCGTCGCCGAATCGATGATATTCAGCTGGCTTCCGTTGACCACCTTCGCGCTGTTGGGGTTGTAACAGGCGTGGATCGTGCCGTCGGACGCGGGAATGCCGGCATAGGCGACCGTGCCCGCTGTGAGGATCGAGACGAAGACCAGTGCGGTCACCGTGCGGCCACGCGACAAGTATTTCATCGGAAGGTTCCTCTCTGAGGCGTATGCCGCAATTCCTGACATACGAATTCACCACCGGGCAGGCGGCCATTCTCACGAGTCGCCACAGCAGAAGTGTTCGTTACACAGGCAGGCCGGAGAGGGTGGTTTCAAGTAACTTTTCAGCCATGAACTATTTGGTCGTTAACGGTTGTTCAACGACATTTCAGGGCGCCGAATTGCCTGCCTTGCGTTTCTGGGGGTATCGGCGAACGAGCGCGGGTAGATCTCGTACACGACGGCCCGGCGCCATCACGATCCCACGAGCCCCTTTCTCACGGTAATCGCCGCAGACTGCCCGGGATCTCGGTGTTCCCTTCCGCCGCACTCGCGTGGAGCTTGACTCGGATACCGCGCGCTGACCTCAGGTCCGTGGTTGGGGAAAGCGGCCTCATGGCCTGACGTTGTAGAGGGCTTCGATGTCGTCGGCGAAGTCCTTCATGATCACGTCGCGCTTGAGCTTCAGTGACGGGGTGAGGTGTCCGGTGTCGGTGGTGAACTCGGCGGGAAGGATCCGGAACCTGCGGACGCGCTCGGCAGCGGACACGGCGGCGTTGCCGTCGTCGATGGCGGATTGGATCTCGGCGTGCAGGCCTTCGTCACCGAGGAGGTCGATCACCGTGGCGGCGGCGGGTTTGCCGGCGGTGGACTTCCAGTGGGAGAAGTATCCGGCATCGATGGTGACGAGGGCGGTGATGTACTTTCGTCCGTCGTCGACGACCATCGCCTGTCCGATCAGCGGATGCGCGGTGATCCGGTCTTCGATCACCACGGGGGCGACGTTCTTGCCGCCGCTGGTCACCAGGATTTCTTTCTTCCGGCCGGTGATGCGCAGGAATCCGTCCTCGTCGAGCGAGCCGAGGTCGCCGGTGGCGAACCAGCCCTCGGTGAAGGTTTGGGCGGTCGCGTCGTCGTTGCGCCAGTAGCCGGGGAACACCGGCCCTCCTTTGATGAGGACCTCTCCGTCGGCGTCGATTTTGACCGCGACGCCGGGCAGGGGTTTCCCGACGGTGCCTGGCCGGAACGAGTCCAGGGAATTGATGGTCGCGGCGGCGGTGGTTTCGGTCAGCCCGTAGCCCTCGAAGACGGTCAGCCCGATGCCTCGGTAGAAGTGGGTCAACCGTGACCCGAGTGCCGCTCCGCCGGAGATCGCGTGTCGGCAGCGGCCACCGAGAGCGGCGCGGACCTTGGTGTAGACGAGTTTCTCGAAAACGGTGTGTTTGACTCGTAGAACGAGGCTCGGTGTGGCGGCTTCGGAATAGGCGATCGCGGTTCTCGTTGCGGCGTCGAAGATTCGTCCCTTGCCTGAGGTATACGCCTTCTGCTGTGCGGTGTTGTAGATCTTCTCCAGCACGTAGGGCACGGAAAGGATGAACGTGGGCCTGAACACCGCGAGGTCGTCGACGACCGTCTTCACCTCGGCGGTGTGCCCGAGTGTTGCCTTGGCTTGGATCGCGCCGATCTGCACCATGCGGCCGAACACGTGCGCCAGCGGGAGGAACAGCAGGGTGGACGCTTCCGACTCGGCCTCGTCACCGTGGAAGAGCGGGCGCAGCAGTTCGACGGCGTTTTGGCTTCGGCGAAGAAGTTCGCGTGGGTCAGCACGCATCCCTTCGGCCGTCCGGTGGTGCCGGACGTGTAGATGATCGTGGCGATGTCACCGGGCATGACCGCGCGGCGGCGCGCCTCCACCTGGGCGGGATCGACCGTTGTCCCCTCTGCCGCCAAGGCCCGGACCGCGCCCGGGGCGTCGTCGCCGTCGATGCGCCAGATGCGCCGAAGTTCCGGTAAGGCGCCGCGCATGCCGGTGACGGTCTCCTCGTGCGCGGCTGTCTCCACGATCACCGCTCTCGCTTCGGAATCGGACAGGATCCAGTGGATCTGCTCGGCGGACGACGTCACGTAGATCGGCACGGGAATCGCTCCCGCGGCCCAGAGCGCGAAGTCCAGCAGGGTCCATTCGTAGCGGGTGGAGGCGAGCAGTCCGACACGATCGCCCGGCTCGATTCCCGAGGCGATGAGACCGCGCGCGAGGTCGGTGACCTGGGTTCGGAAGTCCGCCGCGGTGACCGGCACCCACCGGCCCCCGACCTTGCGCCGAAGGGCGACGTCGTCCGGCGCTTCGGCGGCGTTGCGGTAGATCAGGTCCGCGAGTCCGCCGCCTTCGGGGGCAGGGTGCAATGGGGCGGTGAACGTCTCACGCATCGACTTCTCCTTCGAAGTGGACCGGCTCACCGCGCGCGCCGGTGAACACCAGGTGTCATGATGAATCACCAACCAAGGGAGATGACATGGGCTTCGTCCCAGGATTCATGACGGTCGACTGTGACGGGTAACAAAAGGCCGGTTTTCACCGTGGGCGGCCGTCCCCTGCACGAGCGGCTGCTGGCGGATCTTCGGGGTTACACCGACCTGGTACTGGCCGAGGTCATCCAGCGAATCCCGGCCTACGGTCTGCTGCCGACCGAGCAGCTCACCGGGGACATCACGCGGGTCATCGACCAGACCCTCCGCTCGTTCGTCACGGTGTTGCGTACGCGGAACCTGCCGACGCGGGACGAACTGGACTTCCTGCGCGAGTCGGCGGCACGCCGGGCCGAGGAAGGCATTCCGATCGACATCGTCCTCACCGCCTACCACATCGGCGTCCAGGTGGTGTGGGACTCGCTGACGCCCGATGTGAAACCCGGGGAAGTCGGCGATGTCATGGCCATCAACAGCTTGGCTCTGCGTTACCTCGAACTCGTGACACCCGCTGTCGGCGCCGGCTATCTCGACGAACGGCAGACGATGTACGACGACGAGCACTCCGCCCGGCACACGCTGCTGTCCGCGCTGCTCGACGGCACCCCCGCCGACCTTGCCGCCGCGCAGGCCGGCCTACCGCTGCCCTCCTGCTATCTCGTGCTGCAGATGGCAGTGGCACCCCACCCGGACGAAACAGACACCCGGTTCGACCCCGGAGTGGCGGGACGGCGCAAACTGCGGCGACTGCGCGCGGAACTGGACCGGCAGGTCCGCGGCCAGGTTCTCGCGACCCTGACCCCCGACGGAGGCACGGCGTTGCTGCCCGCCCCCGCCCCGGCGGCGGAGCTGTCCACACGCGACTGGTCCTGGCTGGGCAGGCTGGTCGCCGACGTTGGCCGGTCCACCGGTGCCGACCTCACCGCGGGAGTCGTTGCCGCCGCCCCCGCCGACGTCGCCGAATCCGTCACCGTCGCCCGGAAGGTCCTGCACGTGGCACGGTCTTTCGGTAAACCACCTGGGGTGTACCGGCTCGACGACCTCCTCCTCGAATACCAGCTGTCCCGTCCCAGCGAGGCATTGGACCGGCTCGCCGCGAGGCTCCAACCTCTCGAAGCGGGTGAAGACCTTCTGGAGACCCTGGAAGCCTTTCTCCGGTCCGGCGGCAGACGACCGACCGCGACCGCGCTCCACGTCCATCCGAACACCGTCGACTACCGCCTTCGCAAAATCCACGAACTCACCGGACTCGATGCCACGAACCTGAGCGACATCGGTTTGATCAAAGCCGCACTCGCCGCGAGGAAAGCCGGGTGAACACGGCCGATTGTGCCGCGTCATAACCGGACGACCCGGATTCTGGAAACCGTCCTACTGCCTTTCTCCCGCCCGGACCACATGCTGTGGGGAACATTTTCTTCCCGCTGGGGCAATGGTGGAGGTTTCGGATGCACATGAGAAGGCGGCTGCTGACGACCATGGCGGCCCTGACGGCCGCCGTGGTGCTCACGGGCGGACAAGCCCAAGCCGGAGGGCGGTTCGAATACGTCGCGCTCGGTGACTCCGCCGCCGCGGGGCCGCTCATCCCGAACCAGAACGTCAACCTGCTCTGTCTCCGCTCGGATCGCAATTACCCGAATGTGATCGCGAACCGGACCGGTGCCACTCTCACGGACGTCTCCTGCTCCGGCGCGGAGATCGGAGACCTCACCGGCCGCCGCTTCGGTATCCTCGCTCCCCAGCTGGACGCGCTGAAACCGAGCACCGACTTGGTCACCCTCACCATCGGAGCCAACGACATCGACCTGTTCCCCGTCGCGTTGAGCTGTATCAATTTCCTGCCGGAGCCTTTCGGCCGCTCCTGCGAGCAGCGGTACACCGGCGGAGGCGAGGACGAACTCGCCGGGCGACTCGACGTCATGGCGCCGAAGTTCGACTCCGCGCTGGCCGAGATCCGCCGCCGCGCCCCGTACGCCGAAATCGTCGTCACCGGCTACGGCACCTACACCCGGCCCGGCGGCTGCTTCCCGGTCCAGCCGCTCTGGGGACGCGACGCCGACTACCTGCAAAGCGTGATGAACCGGGTCAGCGCCACCGCCCGCAAAGCGGCACACGCGCACAACGTGACGTTCGTCGACCTCGCACCCGTCACCGTGGGACACGACGTCTGCGCCGCGCCGAAGGACCGCTACCTGGAAGGCCTGATCCCCGTCGGCCCAGCCGCGCCGATCCACCCCAACGAGAACGGCATGCGCGCCTACGGCAACGCCATCCTCGACGTACTCCGCTGACCTTCAGCTCCCGAACCCTCAACGACGAGGAGCGCCACCATGCGCACACGGCTTCGACTGTTCAGCACCATCATCGTCACCCTCACCGTGACAGCCCTCTCGGCCGCGTCTGCCGCGTCGGCCGATGGCCGGTCCGCGGACCTGCCGGTGATCTTCAATTCTGTTCCCGCTGTCGCCGCCTCACTCGCCCGGCCGGGCGGCCCGCCACCAGGCGCCAACGACTGGTCCTGCCGCTCGGTCACCCACCCGCGGCCGGTGATCCTGCTGCACGGGACCCACGCCAACATGGCCGTCAACTGGAACACCCTTTCGCCCCTGCTGAAGAACAACGGCTACTGCGTCTTCGCGCTCAATTACGGCGGCCTTCTCGCCGGGCAGATCGGCGGCACCGGCGACATCCACACCGCGACCGCCGACGTGGCCGCGTTCGTCGACAGGGTGCTCACCACCACCGGCGCGAGCGAGACCGACCTCGTCGGACATTCCCTCGGTGGCACCGTGGCCCAGTACTACGTCAAATTCTTCGATGGCGCCAAAAAGGTCCACAACGTCATCGGGTTGGCACCCACCAGCCACGGCTCCACCGCCTCCGGCCTCGACAACTGGATCAAGACCGCGCTCCAGTTGTTCCCGCCGCTCAAAGCATTCATCACGACCCACGACCCCGCGGCGCTGCAGCAACTCCGCGGCTCGGCGTTCCTCGCGCGACTCAATTCGCTGCCCGACACCGTCCCCGGCGTTCACTACACCACCATCGTCACCCGGTTCGACGCCGTCGTCACCCCCTACCAATCACAGTTCCTGACCGGGGACACCGCAACGAACATCCTGCTACAGGACAAATGCGCCAACGACTACGCCGACCACCTCGCCCCCGCCTTCGACCACGTCGCCCTCCAAGAAGTGCTCAACGCCCTCGACCCGGCCACCGCCCGACGCCCCCACTGCACCACACCCGTCTGGCCCGTCATCGGCGGCTGAAGCCCGGCATACCGTCGATCAGACGCTTGAGACATAGCCTGCGAGCGATGGAAAACGGCAACCTGCGCTGGTGGTCATCGCTCAAGACCATTCGGTCATGACGGACAGCGCACAACTGAGTGAGGCCTGCTACGCACTGCCAAGGCGAACCGGCGTGTGGCCGTGATCGACTTCGCCGCCGACGCCCGTCGGGATCGGGGCGGTCCGACTTTGCTTGGGCCACACGACGCTGCGGCGCCTGGCCGCGCGGGTCGTCGGAATGGGACGTAGCGTGCCGGGTATGGCCTACGACGAGGTGCTGGCAGAGCGGGTCCTGGAGCGACTGGAAGCCGACGGGGTGGTCGCGAAGAAGATGTTCGGCGGGATCACTTTTCTCTTCCAGGGCAATGCGTTGGCCAATGTGTATGACGAAGGCTTGATGGTGCGCGTCGGGCCGGACGGGATGGACGACGCGCTCTCCCGGCCCGGTGCGGGGCCGCTGGTGTTCCGCGGTAAGGAGCAGAAGGGCTGGGTGCTGCTGGCGGAGGAGACCCTCGACGACGACGTCCTGGACGACTGGCTGCGGGTGGCCTGGGAAGCCACCGCCGAGCTACCGCCCAAGAAGAAGTGACCCGCCGTCCATGGGCACTTGCCTGAGCACTGCGCGGAGGACACCGGGGCGGGCGGTGGCTGTTGTTCAGCGGTCCGCGCCGCAAGTGTTGTCCTCTTCGGTGAGGGCGCGCGGCAGGCGCCGGCCCAGGTCAGGGAAACCATAGGGAGATCACCGGTGTCCGGCGTCGTCGCGCCGGATCGCGAGCACTGAGCCGGGTCCTCGGCGCGGCAGGCACGCAGGTGCGGTGGGAGGCACTGCCCGCGCAACTCGCCCTTGAACACGACATCGAGCCCGTCGCTGAAGCAGAACCCGGCGACCACGCTGTCGAAGGCCCGGCACCGGTTCCTTAGTTGAAGTCGAGTCAGAAACGCCTCGACGCGGCGGTCGAAGCCGTCCGATTTCGGGGTCTGGATGGCCAGGGCAGCGACGGTATTGTCACCGGGCCTCCGCTGTCGTTCGCACAGCGGAGGCCCGGTTTCCGTGGTGGACGGCTCAGCAAGTGCGGTGGATCCGGGCGACTGTGGTGTCGCTGATCTTGTGCCAGCCGGAGCCGACGCAGCGCTTCTCGGTGCCGAAGAGCGCGTCGTACTCGACCCAGTATTTCTTGCCGTTGGGCACCTGGAAGCCGTCGATGTCATTGCTGCTGGTGCTCTTGGCCTTGAGTGTGCGGATGTCGCTGTTTCGGCAGGGGCCCTTGGTCGCCTTGCACCAGTCGGTGGTGATCTTGACCGGCACGGAGAGGTTGTTGCGGACGGTTCCGTGCACCGCCGTGCCGAACGTGGCGGCGTGTATGGCCGCCGGGGCGGACCCGGAACTGGTGATGCCCTCGGCGTGGCCTGCCGTGCCGCTCATCGCCAGGGTGGCTGCGGCGATGGCGGTGGCGAGCACGCCGGTGGTCGTCATGCGCATGATGATCTCCGATCTTCGTCAGACTGCGGATGGCGCGGCGGGGACTGGGGCGGTGGCCTGCGAAAAACCGAGCGGCACCAGGAGTCCGCGCGAGTCGGCTATGAGCGCGAAACGTCGTCGCTACCGGTTTCTTCGCCTGCTGAACGTGCCCTACCTGGGGTCGTAGCGCCAGCCAGAGCAGCCGGCGTGGTCCTCGCACACTCGGAAGCGGGCGATGGTCCCGCCGACGTGGGCCCAGGGCCCGGCGTTGCCGTCGGCGCCGTTGCCGTCCCAGACGGACAGGTGCTGCCCGGTGGTGAGGTAGACGTCGGCGTAGACGCCATTTCCGTCGGATTCACCGTCGTAGGCCCGCACAGTGGTGCTGGTGGCCTGTGCCCAGTCGGCACCATGTGTGGCGGTGACAGTGGCGTGGGCGGTGCCGTCGGCGACGACGGTGATCGCCGCCGCGGCGGCGAGAGTGAGCGCCGCGCGTATCGGCCGGCCGCTGGTGCGGGCGGGTCGTGTCGGGTCCATGGAGTTCCTCCTGTGGATTGTTCGGTCACCGGGTCCGGCCCCGTTCGGGTGTCCTATTCGGTCGCCCGGTGTGTCTGACATGACCTTGCTACGGCAGGCGGGTGTCCCACGGACAGGCGTTGCGGCTGGTCGGGACGCTGGGACAGGCTGGGACACAGATCAGAACGTCGAAATGGGACCCGCTCGACGCGAGCGATCCTTTGTGCCGAGGAGACCGCGTATGGCCGGGGAGGTCCTTCCCGATCCTGAACCGCCGCCGCTGGAGCCGCCCGCGCGCGGTGCTCCACCGGACCCGCGGTCCGCGATCGACATCCCGGCGTTCGTCGCGTTGTTGAAAGAGTTGCGGGGATGGGCCGGAAACCCGGGCTACAAGAAGACCTTGCAGGCCTGGGCCGACAAGAAGCTGGGGCCCGGTCAGCTGTCGGGGTCGACGGTGTGGCGGGTGCTGGAGAGCCGCCAGGACCTGGTGCTGATGCGTGAGCCGGAACGGTTCGTCCGAGACCTGGTCGACGTGCTGGGCGCGGAACCGGCCCCATGGCTGGAAACGCTGGACAGACTGCTGAACCGGCAGAGTGACCAGGAGCTGCCGGCTGAGGATGCCGCGCCCGACGCGCCGCCGCGCCGCCGCTGGTGGACCCGCAGGGCAGCCATCGTGGCCGGGCTCGTCATGCTCGCCGCAGGCGGCGTCGTGGCCGGGACGGTGACCGGTGGCGACGACCCGGCTCCGCCGACGATCGACTACGCGCGGGCGGCAAGGGTGGAGTCCGGCGCGACCGGGCTGCGGCTGGCCATCGACCGGAACTCCGCCCAGCCCGGCGGGATCGGCGTGGTCCGCAACCCCGCCGACGCGACAACGGCGGTGTGGGAGGCGGTCGCCCCCTACCGGGACAATCCGGACTATCGGCAACTGCGGCCGGTGGGCAGGCTGCTGATGTGCCTGGAGGTGAAGGGCGGCAGCTTCGACGATCGCGCCACCGTGCAGCAATGGGGTTGCAACGGCGAGCGCAACCAGTATTGGAAGCCGACGCCGAGCGCGGAGGGCATGGTCACCATGGTCAACCTCAACAGTGGCCAGTGCCTTGCCACCGCCGGTGCCACACCGCAGGCCGGGATGCAGCTGGTGCAGCGCCCGTGCGAAGACCGCCAGCGGTCCCAAGAATGGAAGATGATCGCCACCGCCGATCCGGCACCACCCCGGACCACCTCGGCGCCGGTGGTGGCCGCCGCGGCGGTCGGGCCCGACGCGGCCGAGTATCCGGGCGGTGGCAAGGACCGGCCCTGCGACGGTGGCCTGGAGGTGATCCCCGCCGAATCCGGCGTCTGGAGCGGCAGCCCGTTCCTCGTCCGCGAGGAAGACCCCCAACGCGGCGAGATCAGCATCGGCGCGAACACCGTGGGCGCCGTGCAACTCTTCCGCGCCAACCGCAGGACCGACGACGCCGAGGAGACCTTCTACTGGGCCGAGGGGTACGTGAAGTTCAGCCCCCAGCAGTTCACCATGGCCCTGCAGTGGACGACCCTGCGCGGCCCCGGCGGCTGGCACACCTGCGAGGTGCCCTTCACCGCCGAACACGGCAAACCCTCGACCGTCGCCCTGCCCCGCGACCAGGACCGCGACCGGAAGCCCGACGTGTGGTTCAGGGTCTGCCTCACCCACAAGCCCGAACGCGACGGCCCCCCGATCGTCAACTGCACCGGCCGGTACTGAGCCCCTGAGCTCGCCCCGGCCTGTCGAGCACCCGACCGAATCGCCCTCACCGCGGTCCTCCCGGCGCCTTCCACAAGTGGTTCGCCGTCAACACGTGGTCCGGCTGGGCGGACCACGGCGGCACCGCCACCTCGACCCCGGCACTGGCTTCATGGGGCGGAACCCGCCTCGACGTGTTCACCAAGGGCACTGACAACGCCCTTTGGCACACCTGGCGCCCCTAGGGCGTGGTCGCCCAGGGCACCGCAGTCGACACCGCCCGCCGCATCGTCTCCCTCGGAGGCCGGCTCCACGCAGCCCAGCGCCGGAACAACGAACTCCGCGCCCCCGAATAAGCCGTCTGCGCCTACTCCACGCCACTGGTTCACGGCCTACGGGTTGTGGTCAGTCCAGTCGGAGGCGGCGGGTGAGGGCGTCGCGGGCGAGGTCGGTCAGGGAGCGGTCGTGGCGGAAGGCGTAGGCGCGGAGCCGGGCGAGCGCGTGATCCGGTGGGATGGCAAGGGTGACGGCGAGATACCCGGCGGCTTGCTGGACTTCTTCGCGGTAGCAGCGGAGGCCGTCGCCGTGGCCGGAGTCGCCGGCGGCCAGACTCGGCGCGCTCTGCAGCACCAAGGGCAGCAGCGCTTGGCGGAAGCGATGGAAATCGTGTGCTTGCGATGCCGTCATGGTGCCGGGCGTGGCCCGGTACCCGGTGAGCGCTCCGATCGTCTCGCCGCCGGCTCGGAGCGGGGCCGCGACGACGGCTCTGGCCGGGGACTTCATCGCGGCGGGCAGGAACAGCGGCCAGCGGGCCTGGTCGGTGGCGGCCAGATCGTGTTCGGTCACCGTGTAGCCGTGCTGGGCGGCTTCCAGGGTGGGGCCGTCACCGAGGGTGTATTGCAGAGTGTCCAGCTCGGACCAAGGCCCGTCGACGGGGTCGCACCACATCAGTTCCAGGGTCCCGGCGCTGTTGACCAGGTCGATGGTGAGAGCGTCCAGACCGAGAAGCCCGGCGATGCGCAGGGAGGCGAGGGCGCCGAGATGCCGCTCGTCGGCAGCTGCGTGACGCAGGCCGGCCAGGACGGTTTCGAGGTCTTCGGGCGGTGTCATGTGCTCACCACGAGACCTGCCGCATGAGGCGCGGTCTCGGCGGCGAAGCAGCGTTCAGGGTTGTGCAATCGGAGTCACCTGTCGAGTGGGTTCCTCAACCGCGGCGACGTGGATCCGGCCACCGGCGAGCTCAGGAGCAGTCACCCCTCAGAGGGGTATGTCATGCCGCTGGCAGGTGCTCGGCTCGCCTCATTTTCGGTGGCCCGCCCAAGGTCACAGTCCGACCGGTTCCACACAGTCTGAACGACCTCACGATACGTGGCTCATTGTAGCCCTGACGCCGGAGGATCGCGGGGCCAGGAGCGCTCAGAGTAGCCCCGGCGCGTGCCAGGCACCTGGCGTTCAGCCCGTGTCAGGGCGGTGTCAGCGCCGCGTCAGCGCACTCGGTGATCGTGATCCCCGCAAGTCATCCGAGCTCAGGTCTTCACCAAAGGGGATACGACATGGTGGACGGAACATCCGAGCGGGGACAGGTTCGACGGAGGACGGTCTTGGCCGGAGCGCTGACCACAGGCGCCCTCGTCGGTCTCGCCGGGCAGGCCGGCGCGGCCGAGGACGGCCATGACGGCCGTGGCGTCGAGCACGGCTGGGGCAAGGTCGCCGACGTCTTCCGCAGGAACTTCAAGGAAAGCCCCGGTGAGGTCGGCGCGGCGTGCAGTGTCTACGTGGGCGGCCGCCAGGTCGTCAACCTGTGGGACGGCCTGGCCGATCGCGAGGCGAACCGGCCGTGGCGTAAGAACACCATCGTCCAGGTCGCGTCGACCACGAAGGGCGCCACCGCGATCTGCGCGCACATGCTGGCCCAGCGCGGCGAACTGGACTTGGACGCCCCGGTCTCCCGCTATTGGCCGGAATTCGGCAACGCGGGCAAGGAAGAGATCCCGGTGCGCTGGCTGCTGTCGCACCAGGCAGGCCTTCCGATCGTCGACGGACCGCTGACCTTCGAGCAGGCCTGCGCCTGGCACCCGGTCATCCGGGCGCTCGAGGCACAGAAACCGTTGTGGAAACCGGGAACCGAGCACGTCTACCACAGTGTCACGTACGGATTCCTGGTCGGGGAAGTCGTTCGCCGGATCACCGGCAAGTCGCTCGGCACGTTCTTCGCCGACGAGGTCGCCCGCCCGCTCGGACTGAGCGCGTGGATCGGGCTCCCCGAGAAACACGAGCACCGGGTGGCCAAGCTGCACTACGCCGCGCCGTTCACCTTGGAAGAGCTGATCGCCGGCATGATCGAACTGACCGGGCTGGACGCCGACACTGTCACCAGGTGGGTCAAAGCCCTTTGGGAGCCTGGTTCCGTGCAAGCCCGAGCAGGCGAGCTGGGCGGCGCCCTCGATCCCACGACCGACTACTTCACCTCCCGTGCCTGGCGTGCCGCGGAATTCCCGGCCGCGAACATGCTCGCCGACGCGCGATCGGTGGCCCGGATGTACGCCGCCACGGTGAGCACCGTCGACGGAGTCCGCCTGCTGAACCGGGCGACGGTCAAGACAATGACCGAGGTCCAGACCGACAAGACACCGATGCACGGACTGCCACCGGGACTGGACATCCCCGCCGACCGCTCCTTCTACATGTCCCTCGGATTCCACCGGGCCTGTCCGCCGATGCCGATGACCGGACCGGGTTCGTTCGGCCACCCGGGCTCCGGCGGATCGATCGGCTTCGCCGACCCCGACGCCGGTGTCGGCTTCGGCTATGTCACCAACCTCTGGAACTTCCGGCCCGACGACCCCAGGGCGGCGAACCTGGCCAAAGCCGTCCGGGCCTGCCTCGGCTGACAGTTCGGAAATTCGGCGATGCCGGTCGGGATTGCTTCGGCGGACGTTGAGGCACGGCCACAAGAATCACCTTGCGGTGTCGTCCGTGATCGTGGAGGCGACATCGGATTCCCGGTCGGCGCTGGGGTTCGAGCCGAACCAGTCGAGGCAGACGACCATGGCGTCGTCGGCGGCCAGCCCGCCGTCGCGGCGGTCGTGCAGTTCGGCGAGGACCGCGCTCGGCACATGGGCCGCGGGCAGATCCGCGGTCGCGAGGACGGCCTGGGTCAATTCGCGGTCGCCGTAGAGTTCTCCGTGCGGTCCGGCCGCGTTGTACACGCCGTCGCTGACGAAGACGAACCGGTCGCCCGGCAAGGCCTGCAGGGTTTCGGCGGTGTACTGGGTGTCTTCGAACGTGCCGAGGGGAAGCTGCTCGTCGAAGTGGACGCGTTCGACCTTGCTGTCGCGGAGCCGCCACAGGCGGGGTGAGCCCGCGTCGACCGCGGTGATCCCGCCGGTGGCGAGGTCGAATTCCAGCAGGAGGGTGGCGACGTGTTCGTGGCCGCGATGCTGGGCGTAGATGGCTTGGTCGGCGAGTTCCGCCTGTGCGTCCAGCGGGATCCCGGCGCGGCGGGCGTTGCGGAGCGCGTTGACGGCGAGGTTGGTCAGCAGGGCGGCGCTGCTGCCTTCGCCCATGCCGTTGACCAGCGTGACCGTCAAGGTGCGGGCGGAGGCCGACCAGTCGAAGCAGTCGCCGTAGATGGCGTAGGCGGGTTCCAGCTGGCCGCCGAGCGCGAATTCGGGACGGCTGCACGCGCGGCCGGGGAGCAGCTGCCACTGCATCTCGGCGGCGAGCGTCAGCCGCGAGGAGCGGCGGGCCTGCACGTACAGGTCGGTGTCGCGGTCGGCGACGAAGACCTCGTGCCCGAGTGCTTCGGCGAACCGGCCGAGTTCGGCCCAGACCGGCGGTTCCGGCTCTTCGGGCAGCGTGACGGCCAGGACACCGAGCCGGTCGCCGCGCACGGTGACCGGGAGGTTGGCGCGGATGCCGTCTTCGGTGGGTTCGAACGTCGCCCGCTGGGTGGTGAAGGTTTCGCCCGCCGCGGTGCCTGCCACCGGCATCGGCTCGGTCGTGTACGGCAGGACGGTCACTCGCCGCAGTTCGGTGAGGCTGTAGTCGGCCATCAGCAGTTCGACGGCGCCGGCGGCGAAATGCTCGCTCAATGCCGCGCGCAGCCCGTCGAGCAGCGCGTGCGGCTGGACGCCGCGCAGGACCCGTTCGACTGCCAAGGATCTGTCCACCGCGTGTGCCTCCTGCCCGCCCGGAACCCGGCGCCTCGAATCGAGCACACGGGATGAGTCCGCACCGCTCCGTGGACCGGTCGCAGGACGTGCCGCGGTGAGCTGAGCTGACAGTTCAGCATAAGGATGCGAGAGTGGGTCTGTGAATCGGTCCTCCGGGCCGCCCGGCACCGAGACGGTGGCGGCGGCCGTGACCGAGACGGCCGAGCTGCTCGAGATCATGTTCGAGCGGGCTCGCGAGGCGTCACCGCGTCCGCTGTCGACGTCCCAAGTACGCGCCGTCGTGGCACTCGATCACCACGACGGCCTGAACCTGCGCGCTCTCGCCGAGGTGCTCGGCTCCACCCCGCCGCTGGTGAGCCGCCTGTGCGACCGGCTGGAAGCGGTCGGCTTCCTCGAACGGCTGCCCAGCTCGGCCAGCCGCCGGGAGATCACGCTGCGGCTCAGCGACCGCGGCCGCGCGTACCTGCGGGACCTGCGGGCCCGTCGGCGCGAAAGCCTTCGGGCGGTGCTGGAGAAACTCACCCCCGAAACCAGGGAGACACTCGCCGCGGGCCTCCGGGAATTCCGTGAGGCGGCGTCCGACTAGATCCGGGCGTGCCGTACCCGGCTCTCTCCAGTAGGCTAACTATTGTCATATGACAACGGTTGCTGCTCCCGGTCATCCAGAGGGCGGCCTGGAGCTCCTGGGAGGCCTCGGTGCTGAGGACGGACGACCACGCCGTCCGGGACTTGCTGTCGCGGATCTTCGGCGAAGACCAAGGCTGGCTGGTCGACGACTGGGTCCGATGGCAGCTGGCCGGCTCTTCGGCTCAGCTCGACGAATCCGCGCTGCGACGCGAGGCGACCGAATTGCTCGGGGCGCTCCGTGACGCACTCGAGACCGGACTGCCGCCGGCACAGATCATCGAGCGCGACCAGGCGGTCCGCTCCGCGCTGCGCGGGCTCTCCGAGCGACGTGCTCGCGCGGGTACCGCCCCTGCCGTCACGGCCACGGCGATCCTCGCACTGAAGCGCACGACCCTGAGCGCGCTCGAACGCCGCAGCGAGGACCCGTCGGTGCGCTATCAGGCAGCGCTGCTGGTCAACCAGCTCCTGGACGCGGCCGGATTACTCACCTTCTCGGTCTACGCCGAAGGCCGGGAAGAGATCATCCGGCGCCAGCACCAGCAGATGCTGGAGCTGTCCACACCGGTGGTGCGACTGTGGCGCCAGGTACTGGCCGTACCCCTGATCGGCACCCTCGACAGCGCCCGCACCCAGGTCGTGATGAACAACCTCCTGGAGGCCATCCAGACCCACGAAGCCCGCGTGGCGATCATCGACATCACCGGCGTGTCCACAGTGGACACCGCGGTGGCGCAGCATCTGCTGCAAACGGTCAGCGCGGTCCGGCTCATGGGCGCCGAATGCCTGATCAGCGGTGTCCGTCCGTCGATCGCGCAGACCGTCACCCAGCTCGGCATCGACCTCTCCCACATCGTGACCCGCGGCTCGCTGGCCGACGCCCTCGCCGCCGCCCTGGACCTGCTCGGCGACCGCACCCGCGCGGTGACCGGGTGAGCACGCGCGCCGGCCTGCCGATCCTGCGGCTAGGGGACATCCTGATCAGCGGCTTGCTGGCCGACCTGGACGACACCACCGCACTCCGGTTCACCGACGAACTCACCACCCGGATCTCCGACGAGGGGATCCGCGGGGTCATCCTCGACATCTCGCGACTGGAGATCATCGACTCCTTCGTCGCCAGGGTGCTGATGCAGCTGGCCGCCACCGGGAGCCTGCTCGGGGCACGGATGATCGTCGCCGGGATGCGCCCGGCGGTCGCGATCACGCTGTCCGAACTGGGCTTGCGGCTCACCGGCGTGCAGACCGCGCTCAACGCCGAACAGGCCATGGAGCTGCTGGGGTGGCGCCGTCCCGCCGAGGCCGCCGAAGAGGCGCCTCATGCTTCCTGACGAACTCACCGACCAAGGCCCGCGCGAACACTCCGTCCGCGCCGAAGAAGATCTGCTCAGCGCCCGCCACGCCGTGCGGGCCAGTGCGGTCGCCGTGGGCTTCACCATCGTCGACCAGACCAAGATCGTCACCGCCGCCAGCGAACTGGTCCGCAACGCCTACATCCACGGTGGCGGTGGCACGATGACGATCGCCGTGGTGCGAGACGAGCGGGGCCGGGCGGGCCTGCGGCTGACCGTGCGCGACAAGGGCCCCGGCATCGCCGACGTCGACCAGGCCATGACCGACGGCTTCAGCACTGGAGCCGGGCTCGGGCACGGCCTCGGCGGAACCCGGCGGCTCGTCGACGAGTTCGCCATCGACACCGCTCCCGGTCTCGGCACCACGGTCACGATCGTGCGCTGGAAACCATGACCGTCACCGTCGCGGAAGTGACCCGCCAGATCCGCATCGACCACGTCAGCGCGGTCTACACGGCGGCGCGCGCCGCCAGGGAAGTCGCCGCGGAAGCGGGGCTGCCCGAGGTGCTGGCCGAGCGCGCGGCCGTCATCGCCTCCGAACTGGCGGGCAACATCGACAAACACGCCACCGACGGCACGGTCTTCATCCAACGCTCCCTCGCCGGAGCCGGCGTGGACAGCTACGCCGCGGACTCCGGGCCGGGCATGGCCGATCTGGACTACTGGCGCATCGACGGCCACAGCACGACCGCGACGCTCGGCACCGGCCTCGGCGCCGTCGGCAGGCTGGCCACCGAGTTCCGGATCCGGTCCGCGGCGGGCTCCGGCACCACCGCGGCGGCAAGAACACTGGTCACCGGCACGAATCCCACGGCCGTCGCCCACGTCCGCCTGGCGCGCGAAGGTGAAGACCGGTGTGGTGACGGCCTGGCGATCGCCACCCTGCCCGGTGCCCGGACCATCGCCGTCGTGGACGGCCTCGGCCACGGCCCCGCGGCAGGCGACGCGACAGTGGCCGCGATCGACGTCTTCCGCCGCGACCCGGACCGTCCACTCCGCGACCATCTCACCGCCATGCACCGATCGCTGCGGCAGACCCGCGGCGCCGCCGTCGCGCTGGCCCGGATCTCCGGCGGCCTGCTCGAATTCTGCGGTGTCGGGAACATCGGCGGCCTGGTGCTGACGCCGGGGCAGAGCCGGCCGCTGCTCAGCATGCCCGGCATCGTCGGCTTCACCCTGCCGGATACCCACGTCCGGACCGTGAGCCTGCCGGAGCACCACCTCGTCGTCCTGCACACCGACGGAATCGGCACCGGCTGGCGCGGCGCCGCCCCCCTCGGCCCGTTCCCGGTCCCGGCACTGCTCGCCGCCGACCTCGCCCACCGGCACCGCGACCCCCACGACGACGCCACCCTGATCGTGGTCGGATCCGGAACGGGCACGCCATGACGCACTCCCCCCTCGCCCCGCTCCGCCACCGGCTTCGCGAGGCCTGCGCCGCCGCGGGAGTCACCACCGACGACCGCGCCAAACTGGTCCTCGCGGTGACCCTGCTCGCCGAGCACGCGGGGCGGCCACCCGAGCTGTCGACCCACGCGGGAGAAGGCAGGCTCGCCGTCACCCTCCGGTTTCCCGGTCCAGTCGGGCAAGACCACCGCAACGCCCTGCCCCTGCTGCCCGACGCCGGGGACGGCGCGACCCTGACCTGGCACCTCCCCGCCGTCCACGACACGGCGACCGTTCCCGAAGACGACGAACTGGCCACCCGCGAGGAAATGCTCGCTCTGATCGCCCGCGCCGACGCCGTCACCCAGGAACAGCGTGGGCTCAAACACGAACTCGCCGAAACCAACAGCGGCGTGCTCGCCATGTACGTCGAACTCGAAGAACGGGACGAGCAACTACGGCAAGCCCACACGGTGATCTTCCGCGAACTCGAAGACGCGCTACGCCCACCGCCACCACACGTGGACGCCTTCGACCTGGCCGTGCACTACGCCCCCAGCGAGCCGGACTCCCCCACGGGCGGCGACCTCTACGACTGGTTCGTGCTGCCCGGCGGGAACGTGCACATCACCCTCGTCGACGCTGTCGGCCACGGTGTCACCTCGACCCGGCACGCGCTGACCGTCACCCACGCCATCCGCACCCTGGCGCTGGAAGGCCATCCCTTCCACGACCTGATCGCCCGCGCCGCCAACGCTCTGGCGACCATCGAGCCCGACTTGATGGCGACCGTGCTGCTGGCCCGGCTCGACCCGGTCACCGGCGAAGTCACCGTCGCCAACGGCAGCCACCCCCGTCCGGTCGTCGTCACCTCCGCCGGCGACACCGAGCTCTTGGTGCCCTCCCGCGTCGGAAGAGGCGTCGGCTTCCCGGATCCCGGCAACGGCAGTCTGGTCCGCCGCACCCTCGCCGAGGGCGATCTGATGCTCCTCTACACCGACGGCTTGACCGAGAGCCGAAAAAATCACCAGGAAGGCGAGGCCCGGCTACTGGCCATCGCGCCACGCCACGCCGGAAAACCCACAGCGACGGTCCCCGGCGCGCTCGCCGCCGAAATGCACGACGTGGTCCTGCACGCCGACGACACCGTCGTCATCGCGATCCGGCGCAGACCGTGACGCCGGTCACCTGGCGCCGCGATCGAAAGGACTGACCGACGAAACGAAACCCTTTGGAGGCAAGAACTTTCACCCAACTGTCCCTGGAGGTGAAGGTGGAGCGTCAACTGTGGAGTTTGCTTTCGTTCACCGCGGGGTACTGCTTTCAGTGCGCGATGTTTCCGGAAGGCGTCTATGCGAGGCGGGTGGGACGGATGTCAACACAGCCGAGGACTACGGAGCGCAATGAGCCGAACCCGGTCGACGTGACCTACGACCTGGACGCGACCTCGACCAGGGACGTCCGGCACGGTGTTCGCGAGGTGCTGGGCCGATACCGTGGGCTCACCGTCGACGACGCGGTCCTGGTGACCGACGAACTGGTCAGCAACGCCCACCGGCACGGCGACACGCCGCGGGCCTGCCGCCTCGGGATCACGCACCAGGGCCGGTATCTGCGGATCGAGGTCGACGACGCTTCGCCGCGCCAACCGCGCCGGCGGACTCCGGATGGTTCCGGCGGGCGTGGATTGATGCTGATCGACCGGCTCTCCTCCGCCTGGGGCGTCCAGAACTACGCCGATCACAAGACCGTGTGGGTCGAGCTCGCGCTGAACCGCGAGGGAAGCAGCGGTCACGCACCGCATCTGGCCACGGCCCGCGACTGGCACTGCGAGGACTAGCCGTGTCCCGCACCCGGACGGGCGGGTACCGGACCGGCGACACATTCCAAGGTGTCGCCGGTCCGGTACCGTCGACCCTTGTGAGCCAACCGTCCCAGGCCGAGCCGCCACCACCCGACCTGGGCATCGTCAACCGTGTCGTGAACGGGAACATCGTGGTCTCGGTGACCGGTGAAGTCGACACCGAAGCCGCACCGAAACTCCAGGCGGCCGTCACCACGGCGATCGAAGACACCGGCAGCGCCTGCGTTCTGGATCTGACCACAGTGGACTTCCTCGACTCCGCGGGCCTCGCCACACTGATCACCGCCGACGCCTACGCGGAAACACGCGGGAAATCACTGCGCATCGCCGTGGACTCCAACAGCCCCGTGATCCGGCCCATCGAAATCACCGGCCTCGACATCGTGCTGAGGCTCTACCACACGGTCGACGAAGCACTCCAAGCCTCGAACCGGCCTTCACCGTAGGAGCGGACCGCGATTCTGCTTGCTGCCGTGAAACTGCGGCGAAACCTTTGTGTCGCTTCAGTACTCGTGACCAGGCGGCGAATAGCAGCACACCCACCGGCCAGCACGGCGCAGGACGGGTGGAGGATTTCTTGAAAGCCGACGCCCCGCACATCTCAACCTGGTCGTCGCCGGATAGGCCGTACGGGCGCATCGACCGGCAGTTTCGGTGCTTTCAGTCGCGTTGGCGACCGGGGTCACATAGTTTGCGACTGGCGCACTTGTCCGTCCAAAAGTAACCGGGGAGAGCAACCGGTCACCCCGGTGAATCTTGCTCGACATCGCGGCGGCAGGGCTTGCCGCCGCGACCGCGGGCGGCCGGGTGCTCCTCCTGACCGACACTACTCTCCTTGCCCAGTAAGGGATTCAGCATGCGCAAGTGGACCAGATTACTCGTGGCGGGCGTGCTCGCCACGACCGCCACGACCACCGTCATGGCGGCCGGCACGGCCGGCGCGGCCGACGGCGTCTCGACCGCGGCCGCCGAGTCGACGTTCCCGCTCGCCGACCCGGACACCGTCCAGGCGAAGGACGGCACGTACGTCACCTACGGCACCACGGTCGGCGCCGGTGTCGGTACCCGGTGCGGCGTGACCGGCAAACTGTTCGTGCCGGTGCTCGCGCACGGTTCCGGAAACACCGTCGGCGTGGGCACCTGCGCGTCGGCCGACGCTCTGCCCAACGGGCCGGGCAGCTGGGCTGAGGGCAACGTCTGGGCGCCCGGCGTCGTCCGCTTCGGCGACACCTACTTCATGTACTACACCGCGTCCAAACGCGGCTCCGGCCAGAAATGCCTCGGCCGCGCCGTCTCGGGCAGCGCACGCGGGCCGTTCACCAACCCCGTCGAGTGGGCCTGCCCGGGCAGCGGCCGCTGGGCCATCGACGCGAACCCGTTCGTCTCCGGCAGTTCCATGTACGTCGCCTACCGGGACGACGCGATCACCTCCTACCCGGAGACCGGCATCTCGATCGTGCGCACCCAGTCCAACGGTATGGCGGACTGGGCTACCCGCCGGGACGCGTTGAAGAGCACCGACATCGGTTGGGAGACCACCCGGATGAGCGGCGGCACGCACGTGATCGAGAACCCGTCGATGTTCAAATCCGCCGACGGCTACTGGTACCTGGCCTACTCCGGCAACAACTGGGACAGCGCACGGTATGCGACCGGCATCGCCAGATGCGGCACCGGCCCGCTCCCGTCGACGCGTTGCACACCACGGCAGAACGGGGCCGAGCGGCCCTACTTCGGATACACCGGCACCGGAGGCCTCAACCCCTACCGCGGCCTGCCCGGCAACCACCCCGGCCCGGGCGGGATGGACTTCTTCCAGGCGGCCAACGGCCAGTACCACGCGGTCTACCACTGGTGGAACGGCACCAGGCGGTTCCCGATCGTGGCGACGGTCCTCCGCAACGACGGCGGCTTCTACCTCAGCTAAGCGCCTCACCCGGCTTTGTCGTGAACGGCGCGTTCATCACGCCAGCGCCATGAACGCGCCGTTCACCCATACCGGCCAAAAGGCCGCTGCCGGACAGGGACCGGGCAAGGGCCGTAGCGGCCCGCACGCCGATACCGAGCACGCACGCCCACCATCTCTCGTGGTCGTCGACAAGACCCGCGGCACAGCCGGATCACCGGTCGCTCTCTCCTGACCACGGGTCCACCTCACGAAGAACAGGTCCCAACAGGTCCCGGAGCTCGGCACCGGGGAGACCGGGATCCGGGATCATCTCGACGCCACTCGCGGTGATCAGCCCGCGCACCTCCTCCGGCCCCCGCCCGAATTCCTCTTCGAGCCAACCGATCACCGATCGGCAGACTTCGGGGTCAGAGGTGCGATGCTCGACCAGCCATCGGACGACGTCGGCCAGCACGAGATGCGGCAGAACCTCGCCCTCGTTGTCGATGAGATGTTCCTCGAGGATGGGGACCAAGTGGCGGTGGGTGTCGATGAGCGCACCGATGGCCGCAACGGTGTACGCGCTCATCTGCCACCGTCCTGCCGTTATGGACCCGGTTCGGGTTGGTCATGCCTTGGGTGCGACGTCACCCCCTGCGGCGACACGCGGTTCAGCTGATGAAGCCGGCCGACTTGAGCCAGTCGCGGGCGACCGTGGCGGGCTTCTGGCCGTCGACGCTGACCTTCTTGTTCAGGTCCGTGAGCGTCGCGGTGTCGAGCTTCGCGGCGATCGGCGTGAAGACCTGCTCCAGCTGCGGGTATTTCTGGGCGAGCGGAGTGGCGATCGTGATCGCGGGGTTGTACGTCGGGAAGAAATGCTTGTCGTCCTCGAGCACGGTGAGATTCTGCGCGGCCACACGCCCGTCGGTGGAGGCGACCGAGCCGAAGCCGCAGGGATCCCCCTTGCCGATGCTCGGGTAGACGACGGCGTCGTTGAGCAGGTGCACGTTCGGGTCGGGCAGCGCGAACCCGTAGGTCTTCGCCAGGCCGGGGAAGCCGTCGTCCCGGCTCTTGAACTCCGGGCCCATACAGGTCGAGGCCGCGGCCGGGTCCCGCTTCACCAGGGCCGCGTAGTCGGACAGCGTCTTGACGCCGGTCCGGGCCAGTGTCGCCGGGTTGCCGGCGAGGGCGTAGGTGTCGTTGGCAGGCGAGCGTGCCCACCAGGTGACGCCGTTGGGGGTGTCGGCCTGTTTGACCGCTTCGTACTGCGCCTGCGGATCACTGATCGGCTTGGTCTGGTTGAGGTAGCTGATCCACGCGGTGCCGGTGTATTCCCAGTACAGGTCGACCGCGCCGCTGGTGAGCGCCCGGCGGACGTTGCTCGAGCCGGTGATGTTGGTCTTGTCCTGCGGGCTCGCCCCTGCCGCCTGCAGCGCCACGAGGGCGATCTGTCCGAGCAGCAGCTGCTCGTCGAACTCCTTGGAGCTGACGCGGATCTGGGCGCCGTTCAGCGCGTCGATCTTCGTGATGGATCCCGCGCCCACCTGGGGGCCGGTCTCGTCCTTGCCGATCGTGCAGCCGGCCGCGAGCGCCGCTGCCACGGCGAGCGCGAGTACGGCGGCGGTCGTGCGCTGAAGCATCCGCATGGGTCGATCCTCCTTGAAGTCGGTCGAGCTACATGCCGCGCGGGTGCAGGACTTCTTCGGCGACCAGCCCCAGCCAGTCGACGAAGAGCGCCAGTGCGGCGACGATGACGCCGAAGGTCAGGCTCAGGATCGGGCGGTCCAGCCCGATCCCGGCGACAAGCCCGCCGCCGAGACCGCCGCCGTCGATGAAGGTCGCCAGCGTCGCGCTCGCGACGGTGAGCACGAGCGCGGTCCGGATCCCGGCGAGAATCACCGGGACGGCCAGCGGCAGTTCGATCCGCCACAGGACGGCCGTCTTGCCCATGCCCATGCCGCGCGCGGCGTCGACGAGGGTCGGGTCGACGTCGTCGAGGCCGACGATCGTGTTGCGCAGCACCGGCAAGGTCGCGTAGACGACGAGCGCCGTCACCGCGGTCGCGGTGCCCGTGCCGATCCAGAGCGCTAGCAGCACGACGAGCCCGATCGACGGGATCGCTTGGCCGAGGTTGCCCAGCCCCAGTCCGATGGGCCGGGCCCAGCGGGCGCCGGCGCGGGTGAGCAGGATGCCGAGCGGGAGGGCGATGGCGATCGTGCACGCCGTCGAGATCAGGGTGAGCCGCAGGTGCGCGCCCAGTTCGCTGAAGATCTCGCCGGCGTTGAGAAAGCGCTGTTCGATCGAGTCGATCGGGTGCGCGCGCACGATCATGAAGAGCGCCAGTAAGGCGATGGTCAGCAGGACCGGGCGCACCAGCAGCCCGAGCCGTCGCCGACGAGGCCGCGCGGGCACCGTGGTGTCCGCGCCCAGCCCAGGCGGCTCCACCGCGTCCGGGATCGCGGGCGTGGGCGCCTCGCCGGTAAGCCTGAGCGCTGCGACGAGGCTGGGCACATCGCACACCCCCAGCGGCTGCGCGGCGCTGCCCTCGGTGACCACGACCTCGGTGCTGCCGGTCCGCACCATCACGTCCAGCACGTCCCGCAGGGTGGCGTCGGGCCGGACCGGAGGCAGGCCGTCCGGCACCACCGCCTGCCGGAGGTCCAGGTCACCCACCCGGATCAACGCGAGCCGCTTCAGGTTCCGCTTCGAGCCGACGAAGTTCGCGACGTAGTCGTCCGCCGGCGCGGCGAGGATCGCCTGGGGCGTGTCGTACTGGGCGATCACCGACCGCGGCCGCAGCACGGCGATCCGGTCGCCGACCTTCAGCGCCTCGTCGAAGTCGTGCGTGACGAACACGATCGTCTTGCGCACTTCCCGTTGCAGGCGAAGGAATTCGTCCTGCAGCCGGGCGCGCGTGATCGGGTCGGTGGAGCCGAACGGCTCGTCCATCAGCATGACCGGCGGATCCGCGGCCATCGCCCGCGCCACACCGACGCGCTGCTGCTGTCCACCGGAAAGCTCCCGCGGGTACCGGATGCCGTGCTCACGGGTCAGGCCGACGACGTCGAGCAATTCGCGCACGCGGCCCGCGATGCGTCGTCGAGTCCAGCCGAGCATCCGCGGCACCACACCGATGTTGGCGTCCACCCGCAGATGCGGGAAAAGCCCGACCTGCTGGATGACGTAACCGGTGTTGCGCCGGTGTTCGTCGAGGTCGAGCGCCGACACGTCGGTACCGCCGATCGTGACGACGCCCGCGGTGGGCTCGACGAGCCGGTTGATCATCCGCATGGTCGTCGTCTTGCCGCACCCCGACGGACCGGTCAGCACGACGATCTCACCCGCCGGGATGCGCATCGACAGGCTTTCGACCGCCGGTACCGCTCGCCCGGGGTAGTGCTTGCTGACGTCCCGCAGCTCGATCGTCTCGCCGCCCATTCCGGCCGCTCCCCCCGACGTCGCCGGAGCATCCGCCCGGCGGGCACGGGGACGTCGCCGTGTGGTCAGCTTGCCGACCACCACGAAGGCGAGGTCGAACAGCAGCGCCAGCACCATGATCCCGAGCGTTCCGGTGAGCACCTGGTTCAGCGAGTTGACCGAACCGAACCGGCCGAGCCCGTCGAAGATCTCGTTGCCGAGACCGGGGCCCTTGACATACGCGCCAATGGCCGCGATACCGATCGTGATCTGCGTCGAGACCCGGATGCCGGAAAGGATCACCGGCCAGGCGAGCGGCAGCCGCACGCGAAACAGCAGCCGCGCGCGGCCGAACCCCATACCGCGCGCCGCGTCCACCACGGCCGGATCGACGCCACGCAGCCCGACGATCGTGTTGCGCGTGATCGGCAGAAGCGCGTAGAGCACCAGTGCGCACAGGACATTCGTCAATCCCAGCCCGAACGGGCCGATCAGGATGCCCAGCAGCGCGATCGACGGAACGGTCAGGAACGCCGCCGTCGTCGTGGTCGCCATCGCGCCCAGCCACCGCCGCCGGTAGGTGAGCAGGCCGATCGTCATTCCGACCAGCACGGCCAGTGCCATCGCCGCCAGGGTGAGATCCACGTGCAGGATCGCGTCGTTCACGACGTCGATCCAGTTCTCTCGGAGGTACTCCCACAGGCTCAGGGCGCCGCTCCTCGACATCGCAGGGCGAAAATAGCCGACCGGGTCTCAGCCCAACATGTCGGCGGGGCTCCTGTCCACAGCTCGACGTAAACTGGCTTTGCAGCTTTCAGTCGTCGCGTTCTGACTGTAGAGGTCCCGCCAGGAACAAGATCACGAGGCGGGCGTCGCCTTCTTGAAGATCTCGAACACGGCCAGGTAGTTCTTTCCGCTGTAGCCCTCGGCGATCGCCCGTTCGGCGATCTCCTTCATCAGTCGCGGCTGGTCGGAGTGGACACCTTGTTCCACGCAGGTCCGGGTGATGTGCTCGAGCGCGTTCAGGTTCATTTCCATGGTGCCGAGGTCACCGGGGTAGTTGCCCTTGTCGAGGTCGGGCGCCTGCTCGGCCAGGGTCGAGTCCACCACCGAGGGCATGAACCAGCCCAGCGCGAGTTCGCTGAACTCGACCGCCGAGACGTTCGCCGAGCCGACCATGGCGGTGGCGTGCAGGAAGCCGTTCATGGTCGCGTACATCATTTCGAGCAGTGCCGCGTTGTACAGCACCGCCAGGCTGGGGTCGGAGCCGAGGAACCGCGGGTCCCCCATGCTCGCGAGCGCCACCCCGGCCTTGTCGAAGACGTCCCGCGAACCGCTGTACAGGAAGACGGACTCGGGGTGTCCGACGAGCGGCGGCGGCACCATGATCGCACCGTCGAGGTACTCCGCTCCACGCTCGGCCGCCCAGTCCAGTGCCCCGCGCGCCTCCGTCGGCGTGCCGGAGTTGAGGTTCACCAGGACGCGGCCTTTCAGGGCGTCACCGGCGGACTCGAAGATCCTGTACGTGGTCTCGTAATCCTTGAGACAGATGATCGTGACAGGGCTCGCGGACACCGCATCGGCGACGGTCGCCGCGCGGCGGGCACCCTTGGTGACGAGATCCTCGGCTTTGCCTGGCGTGCGGTTCCACACCGTCAGGGGGTGCCCCTGCTTCAGAAGCGCCTCGGCGAGGGCTGTGCCCATGGGGCCGAGGCCGATGACGGTGACAGGGTTGCTGTGCGGGCTGTTCGGCTGCGGTGTCGTCATGAGCGAGACGTTAGAGTCTCACATGGATGTGAGAGTCAACTCGGAAATGTGTGGTGATCAGCACGTGCGTATCGGAGCTTTGTCCCAGCGGACCGGGGTCAGCGTCCGGCTGTTGCGCTACTACGAGGAGCAGGGCCTGTTGACGCCACTCCGCCGCCCCAGCGGATATCGCGAGTACCAGGACGAGGATGTGCGCACCGTTCAGCACATCCGCACGCTGCTGGCCGCTGGCCTCAAGACCCACACGATCGCCGAGCTGTTGCCCTGCATGGTCGACGAAGGCCAGGGGTTGGCACCGGCTTGTCCCGACATGCTTCCCGGCCTTTACCGCGAACGTGAACGGATCGACAGCGCCGTCGCCGACCTCGCGGCCGCGCGCGCCGTGCTGGACACCATCATCGCGGCCACACCGCCGCACGACAGCGTCGAACCGGATGCCTGCCTTGCGATGACGACCAGTGCCACGCCATCGTGACGGACAGGTGAGCCGCGGGAGCGGCCGAGCACAGATTTTCGGGACATTCCTCCAGCCTGGTGTCGTGGTGTCCGAGGAATGGGCCGTCGAACTCGTAGAGCGGCATGTGACCGGGTGGCCGGTGCACGGGCCGGAAATGGTGATCACGAAGGTCGGTCCGCACCGGCTTGGCTGGGTGATCCAGAACGTCGTGATCCGCTGCGAGCCCGGATCGCCGAGCTGACCGATCGCGGCCGGCGGTTCGACGCACTCCGGTTCGTGCGGGCATCCGCACCACACTTCAGCGCACAAGAAGCCAAGGATTACGTCGAGGCCGTAGCGGCCCGCTTGCCGATACCCGCACATGTGCGCTCACGCCTACCGCGACCACCGGCCGGGCGAGGGGTATGGAGGCGTTTGTCAGGGCCGAATCCCGAGCCGGGCGCGTGAACCTTCATTCCGGCGACAGCATCTCTCGTAGTTGTCGACAAGACTGCCTCGCAGGGCGGCGAAGCTCTTGCCAGCGACCCCGTCCCAGCGCCACCACCGAACTCGACGGCGGACTGCTGCTGAACCTTCAGAACGGAGCACTCTCGTTCACGACCACATTCGGCCGGGCGACGAATCCGCGCGCCCTGCCGCCCCACCCGCCGACAACGACTTCACCCTCGCACCCGGCGAAAGCCTGCTCTGGGAAGGCTCACCGAAACACGTCCGGTTCACCAGAAAGCAAGACCTCGTCATCGTCCCCCTGCTGCTGGTGCCGTGCTACAGCCTGTACCCCACCTTCGACAAACCAGGTGCGTGGTTCCTTCTCGGCCTGCTCCTTCTGATCTCCGTGGCCAAGGGAGTTCACCGCTACCTCGCCATGCGAGCGAGGGTGTACATGGTGACCGACAGGCGCGTGGTCGCCTGGACCCGCGGGCAACCCACGATCTCACGGTTCCTGGGCGAGCTGGGACCGCCTCACCTGGTGGAACACAAGAACGGCACAGGAACCATCACCTTCGGCGGAGCGGGCAAGCCACTCTTCTCCGTCGACGACGACCCACCGGCCGGAACCCCGGAACCGCCGGCTTCACCCGAAATCAACGGCATCGACCACGCGCGCCGGATCCGCGACCTCATCGCCGTCGCACAAAACCGGTCACGCCGAGAGCGCTAGCGACCCGCGGCGAGCAGGCCGCCAAAACCGCGTTGGGCGCCGGCGGCCGCGCAGCTCAGCCACGCGGCGGTCCTGAGTGGACAGTGCTGCGATGCGGCCGGTTTCCGGGCGGTCGCCCGCCGACTTCACTCCTCCTTCGGCCGTGACGGTGGAGCGACTCGGCCGGCCCCTGAACTCCACCGGGTCGGAGGTCCTGCCGGCCGCTCACCGCCTTCCGGCCATCTCACGCTCAGCAGCCATCGCCGCACCGGCAGGGACCGGCGACGGCTCTCAGCTCGTTCGGAATCGGCCGCCGGCGTGACCGTGCTGAACGAGGTGTGCCTGCTCAAGGCCGCTTTCCGCCCATACTCCAGGTCAGGACGTAGCATGGTGGCAGACGGCAGGCGTGACACTGTCGACCGCGCCGATCGTGGCGAGCTTTCCAGCTACTGCTCGCGGCAATCGAGTGCCCAACGCTGCCGTCCCTTCTCGGTTCTCCTCGCATGCCACAGCCGGTTCTGACCGGTCCGACTCACTCCACAGGAGATCCTCCATCAGCGTCCCAGTCGTTCTGCCGCATGCAGTCAGCGCTCCTCGTTCTCTTACCGATGTATATGGCCCGGGCATCGCCGTCTGCGCGCGGCCCGAACTGGCCGTGGCCGAACCAGCGAACAGGCACCGCCACACCCGCGACGTGGTCTCCGCACGACCGATCGCCGTCGCGGCCGACATGCCGGTGATCTGCAGCGCCGGCGGGACGGACCCGGATTTGCTGGCACACCTGCGTGACAGCGGCCTGCCTGTCGGCACGGATTTGCGCGTGTTCCGAAATGAAAGGGAATTCGCCACCCGGGTGACCGAAGCGATATCCGACGGCCTGCTGATGTCGATGGAATACCCGCAGCCGACCACCTTGTGCCCGGACGAACGCGCGCTCAAAAGCGCGCAACTCGTCGGCTATTTGAACAACAAAGCCAGCATCACCACGTTGGTCGATCCACGTTTCCAAGCGCACCGCAGCGTCGTGACCCGCGGGCAGCTCGCGGAGGCGGCACCGGCGGAGAAGTCGTGGGTGCTCAAGGCCGCGACCAACGACGCGCACGGCGGCAGCCTCGATGTCTATCTGCACCAGGCCCACGAGCAGATCGCGCTGCCGGCGTTCACCGACGTGCTCGACGAGTTCGTCGTCGAGGAGTACCTGCAGATCCTGCGTAACTGGGGCCTGCAGTTCTATGTGGCAGCGGACGCGCGGGCTCGCCTGCTGGCCGTGACCGAACAACGCGTCGACGCGATCGGGGTCTATGCCGGCGGCAGATTCGGCACGGTCACCACTCCTCCCGCCGAACTGCTCGCCGAATGCCTGGCGATCACCCAGCGCGCGGCCGATGTCGGCTACCGCGGCCTGTGCAGCCTTGACTGCGCCGAAACCCGGGACGGCCAGCAGGTCGTGCTCGACCTGAACTTCCGGATCACCAGTGGCTCGATCCCGTTGCTGGCGATGCAGTCCGTCCGCCCCGACGGCCTCGACCTCCCCGCCGAATCCGTGAAGCTGACCGTCGACGGCCCACTCACCGACCTGCTCGCCGGGATACGCCCGGCCTTGGCCGCCGGCGGCCTGCTCATCGTGGCCGGTCATGACACCGGTCACACGGACAGCCCGCGCCGGCAAAGCACCTTGCAACTGCTGGTCCTCGGGGACGACCCCGACGAGGTGACCGCTCGACGCCGTACGCTGGAAGAGAAAACCGGCAAGTAACCAAGGGCGGGACGTCGTCCGGACGTCCCGCCGATCACGCGACCACCCCTACGCCTAGGCTCATTGGCACTGCGCCAATCCGAGATGGCGTGGCATGACCTAGCGGAAGGCACTTTCGATGGCACAAAAGGTATCCGTCCAGATCGTCGACGACATCGACGGTGGCGAAGCCACCCAGACCGTGCCCTTCGCGCTCGACGGCGTCACCTACGAGATCGATCTCTCCGATGACAACGCCGGCGCCCTGCGCGAAGAGCTCGAGCGCTTCATCGACGCCAGCAGGCGAGTCGGCGGGCGCAAGGTGAAGGTCGCAACCGGACAGTCCACCGTGGCCGGTGGCGCGGCGAAGCCCACCGACCGCGAACGCAACCAGCAGGTCCGCGCCTGGGCGTCGGCCAACGGTTACGCGATCGCCGAGCGCGGCCGCATTCCCAACGAGATCTACGAAGCGTTCGACAACGCCGAGTCGGCCCCTGCCGAACCGGTCGCCGAAGAGGCTCCCGTCAAGCGCAAGCGTGCACCTCGCAAGAAGTCCTGAACCGCCGATCGCGCCCTTGACGTCCTTCTCCGGTCGACCCGGACAGGGGCCTCAAGGGCGCGTCGCGGTGGCGGGAGTGGGTCGCCAGGGCGCCTGGCGCGCTCTTGACCATCCGAAAGGGACACCAGCCAGGAAACGGTGTCCCTTTCGGTCACTTTGCGCGGGGGTGTCCCTTGTAGACACTCAAGACGTGGCCGCTCCAGAGCTACGCCCTATTTGCCTTACCTCTCGATAGATCCATGAGGGAACGTCTGTGGTCCCGGATCGCCGAGCTCACCGGATTCGACTCCACTGACAAATCCTGGCTGGCTCCGCCCCCGGCACGGTGATCAAACCCGGCCCCATCAGTGCCTCGTCTCGTATCGGGTCAGCACCACGCCGCCGGGAAACGTCCGCGTCTCCACCAGGGTCAGGTTCACCCAGCTGTCCAGCGCCGTGAAGAACGGTGTGCCGCCGCCCACCAAGACCGGCACGGTGACCAGCAGGTACTCGTCGATCAGCCCGGCCCGCATGGCCGCCCCGGCGAGCGTCGCGCCGCCGATGTCCATCGGGCCGCCGTCCTCGGCCTTGAGCCGGGTGATTCCGGTGACCGCGTCGCCGGTGACCAGGCGGGTGTTCCAGTCGACCTCGTCGATCGTCGAGGAGAACACCGCCTTCGGCATGTCCCGCCAGCGGCGGGCGAACTCGATCTCCGCCGGTGTGGCGCCGGGCCGCCGGTCGGCGGTCGGCCAGTGGGAACTCATCGCCTCCCACAGTTTGCGCCCGTACAGCGCCAGGCCCGTCGCCGCCACCCGGTCGGACCACCACTGGAACAGCTCGTCGCTCGGGGACGAGTCCGGTCCGTCACCCCCGCTCCAGCCGAGGTCGCCGCCGGGCGCGGCGATGTAGCCGTCCAGGGTCACGTTCATGCCAAAGGTCAGTTTCCGCATGGTGTCAGCCTCCTGTGAGTCGATCTCACACGTTCGTAGCGGCGCGTGGCAGCCCGCCCGTGTAGCTTGCCTGGTCCGAAGGCCCTGACTTCATCAAGACAGGAGACTGCGAATGAACCGGATCAAGCCACAGTCCTCGGAAGGAGCCTCATGCTGACCCAGATCGCCGAGGGCGTGCTGGTCCACCAGAGCGAGTTGCTCCGGAACAACACCGTTGTCGTGCGGGGCAATGGCGGCGTGCTGCTCATCGACCCCGGGATAACGGGCGACGAGATGGCCTGTCTCGCGAACGACCTCCGGGAGTCGGGCGAGCCCGTCGTGGCGGGGTTCTCGACCCATCCTGATTGGGATCACGTGCTGTGGCACCCCGAACTCGGCGACGCGCCTCGATTCGGTACGGCCCGCTGTGCGGCTTATACGCGAGATGTGCGGTCGAAGGCGGATTGGAAGACCCGCGCCGCCGAGGGATTGCCGCCGGAGATCGCCGAGGAAACACCGCTGGACCTGTACGGCCTCATCACGGGTCTGCCCGCCGGCACCGCACGGATTCCTTGGGATGGCCCCGAAGTCCGGATCGTCGAGCATCCGGCGCATGCCCCGGGCCATGCGGCGCTGGTGATCGAAGAACGCGGGGTTCTCGTCGCCGGTGACATGCTCTCGGATGTCTTCATCCCGATGCTCGACGACGTGAACGACACCAATGACCCGATCGAGGAGTATCTCGCCGGGCTGCGGCTGCTCGAGGCTGTGGCGGACGACGTCGAGATCGTCATCCCCGGGCATGGTTCCGTCGGCAGAGGTGACCGGGTACGCGCGAGGATGCACCAGGATCGGGCGTACGTGCACGCCCTGCGTGACGGCCGTGATCCCGGCGACCCGCGGATCGGCCCGTCGGCCGAGCCCGGCTGGGAATGGGTGAGCGACATCCACGAAGGACAACGCCGGCGCTTCGCCGAGAGAACCGGCCGCCGCCAAGCCGAGGAGCCTGCGAATGAATGACACCGAACCGCAGACCGCGGCGGGAAAGGTGCTCTGGCACTTCACGATGTCGCTGGACGGTTTCGTGGCGGGCCCGGACCACGCGATGGACTGGATGACCGGGACGAACCGCCCCGGTCTGGAAGGCGAGTACGTCACGACCACGGGCGCCGTGCTGGGAGGCCGAGACGGCTGGGAGATGGCCGCCGCGAGCGGGGGCCGCCCGTACGGCGGCGACTGGGACGGGCCGATCTTCGTGCTCACCCACCACCCCGAAGACGCGGTGCCCGCCGAGGGAGTCACCTTCCTCGACTGTGCCCCCGCGGAGGCGGTACGGCTCGGACTCGAGGCCGCCGGCGGCAAGAACCTCGAGGTGTTGTCCCCGACCATCGGCGCTCAGCTACTCGACCTGGGGTTGATCGACGAGATCGACCTGCACATCGCACCGGTCCTGCTCGGCGAGGGCGTCCGGCTCTACCACAACCCGGGCCGCGCGCCGATTCACCTGCACCAGGTCGGCGACGGCGACCCCAGCTCGGAAGTCAACTTGCGGTACCGACCCGCCGGCACGGCGGCCGGAGCCGGCGATTGACTCTCGCTATTCAACAAGTTATATATGACCAATGCCATACCTTCGACGAGGTCGCGCGGTGGTGCTCGGTGCGGGGGTCGCCGGTCTAGTGACGGCGCGGGTCCTGTCCGAGCATTACGACGAGGTGGTCGTGGTCGAGCGTGACGAGCTTCCCGACCGGCCGGGGCACCGGCGTTTCGTTCCGCAGTCGCATCACGCGCACGGCCTGTTGGGCTCCGGCCGCCGGGTGCTGGTCGGGCTGTTCCCCGGCCTGTCCGCGGAACTGGCCGCCGGCGGCGCGCTCACGCCGGGCTCCAGCGACCCCGCGATGGGCGATCGTTCGCTCTTCCTGGTCCGCGGCGGGACGACCATCCGGATACCGGCCTGGTGGAGCGCGGGTTTCGGTGCGAGCCGGATCCTTCTCGAGCACGCGATCCGCGCCCGCGTACGAGCGCTGCCGAACGTCACGGTCCTGGACAGGACACCCGCCACCGGGCTGCTGACCGACCGGTCCCGCCGCCTGGTCACCGGCGTCCGGACGCCCGGCGAGGACCTGGGCGGCGACCTGGTCGTCGACGCGTCCGGCCGGAACTCACCCTTGCCGGAGTGGCTCGAACGGATCGGATACCGGCCACCCTCCCGCTCGGTCGTCCACTCCGACGTCCGCTACGTCAGCGTGGTCACCGAACCCGATCCGTCCTTCGACCCCGAGTGGCTGGCCATCCTCGGCGGCCAGGCCGAGTCCGGCTCCTCTGTCGGCGGTGTCGTGCTCCGCGTCGAGCACGGCCTGCTGCACATCTCGTTCGGCTCGATCGCCCGCGGCGGCCCGGTTCCGGCGGACCTGGCCGAGTTGCGCGACTTCGCCGAGCGGCGGACGGCGCCGGTGGTGGCCGAGGCTCTCCGCCGGTCGACACCGACCGGCCCGATCCGCGCCTTCCGCGTCCGCAGCAACACCCGGCGGCACTACGACCGCGCCCGCGAGATGCCCGAGGGCGTCCTCGCGCTCGGCGACGCCGCCAGCGCGGCCAACCCCATCTACGGCCAGGGAATGAGCGTGGCCGCCCTGTCCGCGGCCGCGCTCGGCCGGGTGCTCGCCGCCGGGGACGACGCGGGATTGGGACGCCGGGCGGCACGGGCCATCGCCGCCACGTCCGCCGATGCGTGGCGCCTCGCGCTCGGGGAGGACCTCCGCTACGGATGCCGCACCGAAGGGGTCCGGCCATCGTGGACGGCCAGGTTCGGCGAGGGCTACCGCAACCGCCTGGAACGAGCGGCGGCCCTGGATCCCGAGGTGGCCGCGGCCTTCAACGACGTGCTCAATCTCCACCGTCCGTTGTCGTCGCTCGGTTCCCCGCGGATCGCCCGGCGGGTGCTGAGGCCGTTGCGTGACCGCGATCCCGGTCCGCTGTCCGCGACCGTCGCCGCGGTACTCGGCGCCGTCTGAACCCCGTCCGAGCGAGGAGGCCCATGTTCCAGCCACAGTTCGTGGACGTCGACGACGTCTTGCTCCACGTCGAAACCGACGGTCCCGGCGACGGTCCGGCCGCGCTGTTCCTCCACGGCTGGCCCGATCTCTGGTTCACCTTCGAACCGCAGATGACCGCGCTCGCCGAACAGGGGTACCGGACACTCGCGCCGGACCAGCGCGGCTACGGTCTTTCGTCCAAACCCGCCACCGTCGCCGACTACGAGATGTCTCGGCTGGTCAAGGACATCGTGCTGCTGATCGAGCGGCAGGACGCGGCGCCGGTGCATCTGGTCGGGCACGACTGGGGCGGGGCGGTGGCCTGGATGGTGGCGATCGAGCGACCCGACCTGGTCCGGTCGCTGACCATCGTCAACTGCCCGCACCCCCAGGTGTTCGCCGACTCGTTGCGGCGCAAGCCTTCCCAGCTGCTGCGGAGCTGGTACATGGTGGCGTTCCAGATCCCCGGCCTCGCCGAGACCGTCCTCGGCGCTCGCGGCGGCGCGATTCTCGCGGCGATGCTGAAACACGGCGCCCGGCTCAGCGACGCCGACCTCGGCCGCCACCGCGCCGTCTGGCGCCATCCCGGCACGATCCAACGGCCGCTTTTCTGGTACCGCGCGCTGTTCCGGACGATGTCGCCGTCGCCGCGCCCCGCACCCGACCTGACGGTACGCGTGCCGACCCAGATCATCTGGGGACGACGGGACGGCGCGCTCGGCAAGCACCTCGCCGAACCCAGTGCCGCCCAGTGCGAGCGGTCCGAACTGCACTGGCTCGACACGCGGCACTGGCCACACCGCGAACAACCCCGGCACGTCACCGAACTCCTCGCCGCCTGGTTCGCACGGCACGCGGACCGGACCTGATCGGTTGCTATTCTCCGGGTCTCCCGCCGGAAGGAGCCCGATGCTCAGATTCGCCCTGCTGGGCTTCCTGCTCCGGCAGCCGATGACCGGTTACGACCTTGCCACCGCGATCCGCACCAGCATCCACTTCGTCTGGCCCGCCCAGCTCAGCCAGATCTACCGCACGTTGAGCCAGCTCGAGGACAACGGGCTGGTCGTGTCCGAAGTGGAGCCACAGCAGAGCAGGCCCGACCGCCGCGTGTACACGGTCACCGACGCCGGACGGGAGGCGTTCGGTTCCTGGCTGAGCGAACTGGTCACCGAACTCGACCCTGTCCGCGTGCCCTTCATGGTCCGCTTCTTCTTCGCAGGCTCCCGTCCGCTGGAAGACACCGTGACCCAGCTCCGGGTCATGCGCGACCTCCACGTCAAGGACCAGGAGCGGCTCGCCGTCGAACTGCCGGAACAGATCGCGGCGGCCGCGGCCCTCACCGGCGGCAGCGAACTCGACCCCCTCATCTGGGACTCGGTCCGCCGAGCCGGCGAGATGATGGCCCGGACCTGGGTGGACTGGATCGACGAAACCATCGAGCGGCTCCAACACGCCGCACGCGACGGCCACGGGTGACCCGGTCCCGTTTCGACGTTGTCAGTTGACGACTTTCTCCACCCCGTCGGAGATATCGGCGACCAGCTCGGTGAACTGGGAGACGCCGGAGAGCAGGCTTTTCGCTTTCTCCCAGTACCGGCGCATCACGGCGGGCTCACCGTCGTCTCGGCCGAGGTCCGTTGCCAGATCGTCGAGAACGTCGTCGAGCACTTCTTGTTCGGGCAGGTTCTGGCCACGAACTTCGGCCTGGAGACGGCCGACCAATTCGAGCAGTCCCTTCGTCGTCTCAGCGGTATCCCCGGCGACCCCGGTCTGAGTGATGTCTCCCGAATTGTCCCGGCCCACGGTGATCTTCTGGTTGATCCGGTGCACGATCTTCTCCCCTACTGGGTGACCCGGCGCGGCCGGCGTTCCACGCCGGACTGGGTGATGGGCGCGTTGTTGTTACCGGCGATGGTGATGTCCTGGTTCACGACCACCGCGGCCTGCTCCTCGAACTTCGCGGTGGAGTAGCCGGCGTCACCGAGGAGTTTGCCGATCGCGGGGAGCAGCCTGCTCTCGATGATCTTCTCGTAGCGCTCGATGTCGACGAGCTGGAAATAGTCGGTGAACAGGTTCACCGAGGCGAGTTCCCGCAGACTGTGCGCGGCCCCGTAGCGGTCGGCGTCGACCACACCGTTTTCTCGCTTCGGCGGACGGATCCAGGACGCCAGATTGAGCAGTCGTCCCGGCAGGCTCGCCGGCAGTTTCAACCACATCATCAGCCCCTGGGCGAGAGGACGAAGAGAATCGGGACGCATTTTGTCCACCACCCGGTATTCCGCACGGATCGGCGGCAGCACGAAGGGCGTCCATTCCAGGTAGAGCGTGGTCTCGTCGACCGCCAGGTGCAGGAACGTGGAGAGCACCAGATCCCGATCCCACGTCTCGACCTCGAACCGCAGGTAGTAGCGCGCCCACTCGCGTGGTTCCTCTTTGAGCCGCGCCACTTCGGCGGGGGCCAGACGGGTGCTGGGCGGTTCGGTCAGCGTCTCGAGATAGATCCGCGCTTCGCTGGTCGCGAGGTGATCGATCAGCTCGGCCGCCGGTGTGAAGACCATGTCGGTCACTCGCAATCCGGAAAGCCTCCGGTCGGGCGAGAGCGGTCCCGCCGAGCGCAGCCGCTCGATCGCGGCACGGATCCCGTCGTACAGCACGGCCGTCGAGAGCGGCCGAAGCTCTCCGGCATCCGGATCGCGTTCCAGTGGAATCGCCATCGACCAGGCGTCGCGACGGAATCCGGCTCCGACAAAGGGGTTGTAGCCGCGGTACACGACAAGGGGAGCGCCCGGAACGCCTTCCAGTTGTTCCGCACCGTGGTAACGACCGAGTTGTCCGCTGAAGTCCTCGGTGAGGAGGCCCGTCATGCCGGCGGCGGTCGAGGCGGCGTTCGCCCCGCGCCTGAATCTGGTGCTCAGCAGCTGCCACAAGGTCCACCGCTCGTACGACACGATGCCCAGCGCGACGAGCGCGAGAATCACCGCCACCACCACCCGGGCGGTGTCCCCGTCCGACGACGGCTCGATGGCGCGGGAGAGGCCACGATCGATGTCGTCGATGTTCTCGACCACCAGGAGCAAGATGGGGAACAGGAGTACCAGCCACATCAGGCCCTTCAACGATTTTTCGCCCCCTTGCTTGACACCGGTGAACCACCCCGGAATCGAAAAGAGCACGGACAGGCCGATCCACACGTAGAGCAACGAACTCCCCCATGCCAGGCCAATCACTATGATCATGACCAGGACGAGAAGCCCGTCATAGTTCTTGCGCCGCGCCCGGGCCCGGATGGCCTCGGCGAGGACCTTTCCCGCGTCCAGCCCCGGCGAAGGTGGCACCGGACGGGTCGGCTCGACCAGGAACTCGCTGATGGCACGTCCGCCGTAGGCAGGGTCCAAATAGGACGCGGCACAGAGATATCTCGTGGTGTCGTCGGCTCCTGGGGCAGGCATGTGTTCCTCTCGAATGGCTTTGTTCCGTGACTAGGGAGCCGACTGGTCCACCATCGCCCGTACGATCAGCGCGGTCTCCGGGAGGCTCGCGGCAGGCCCGTGCGCATACACGAAGTACTCGATGCCGCCCGTCCGCCAGTACACGACTCGAACGTGACGACGACCTTCCGGCGCGTTCCACTCGAACCGCCAGTCGACAGCGTCGTGGTCCCGCACGGAAGTCGGGGTCAGAGCGTGCAGGACATAGCCGGGACGCTTCGCGACCTTGCGTTCGTAGTCGAGGTGATAGTCGAGAATGTTCGTGCTCCCGCTCGGTGGCGCCCCGCCGAACTTGATGATGCGGCGGTCGTCCGCGGGATCCGTGGCCTGCTCACTCCCGGGTTCGGAGAGGGTCTTCGTCGGCCAGCCCCGGGGAATCACGGTTTCGAGCCCCGCCGGACCGTTCACCCGTTCCATGGACAGCGGTAACGACTCCGTGCCGTTCGACGTCTCGGTGGGCGACGGCTCGTCGGTAGCGGTCGGCGTGACAGGAGGTTCCCCGGTGATGGTGAGGTTCGTGGCGACTTCGGACGGCCCGGCCGTCGGCTCACGGTCGAACAGCGTCCAGGTCACCCCGGCCACGGCGCAGCACACCAGGTTCAGCATGACGGCGACAGCCGTGAACCGCCGGCCGTCGAGTTGCGCGGTCCCAGGCACTTCCGCCCCCTCGCCTGTCATTGCATTCCGCAATTTGCAGACCGTAGCACGACGCCAAACCTGATCGAATAACGTTTCGGGAGGATCCGTGTACGAAGAATACTCGCAACGACTTACCGAACTGGAACAGTTAATAGCCAACAGCCCAGGGGATCACACATTACGTCATGAAATTGCGACAGTTCTTTATCGGCGCGCGACCGAAGCGCGAAGTGTCACGCGTGATCATGGCCCGATCCTGGCCACCAGCCGTCAACGGGAGCTCTGTCGCGAAGCAGGCCAGCGCATCCTGGCCCTCCGGGTGAACGACGCCGAACTCGACGCGAAAGCACGGGAATTGCTGCACACCGTGGAAACCGGTGACCGCTGGGTCTGGCGGCCCGCCGTCCCCGCGGCCTTGTCCGCCGCCCTGTTCTTCCTCGGCGGACTCGGCCTCGTCCTCCTGTCCATGGCGTACGACAGTGTTCTGCTCGCCGCGGCCGCGGCCATGCTGAGCAGCGCGCTACTGGCGATCGTGATTCTTCGGTGCCGGCGTCAGCTGTGGCGGGTCGATGCCGACCGAAAATATCCCCTGATCCGGCACCACGGGATTTGATGCCGGCACCGCCCGCCCCGCTGAATACTTCGAATTCCCGGTAAAAGCCGGTCAGGAAGGAGACCGGCACACCAGGCGAGGGCGATCCGCCTTGCGGAAACTCGGCGGTGGCGGGAATACCGGCCTCAGCGCGCGATCGCGAGGCAGTAGACGGCGTCGTCCGGCTCGTGTTTCAGCTGGATCCCGTACTTGTTGTCCTCAGGGCAACTCTCCTCGTAGCCCACGACGTGGGTGATCTTGTAGATCGGGTCGCCGAGGTTGTCCATCACGTTCCCACTCGTGGGGCACTCCGCGGACTTGATGTCGGTACCGCCGACGCCGACAGTGGTACGGACGCACTCGCCGACCTCGTGTTTACCGCCGCCGAATACCCCGCACCCGCCCGCGACCGCCGCGATGATCACGGCGCAGGCCGTCAAACGCCAGAGCATGATTTCTCCTTCGCTGTCCAGTCCGTTCTGGACATCTGTGATGTTCGGCCGGATCGTGTCGAAGATAACCATTGAAGACGCTTCATCGGCTTGTTCATGTGCGTCACATGCGGCAGACCGACCCTCTTTGTCATCGACTGGTTCGAGCGCGCAGTCGGTCGACGTCCTTGATGGTGATCACACCACGGTCGGTCGTGATGACTTCCTCTTCTCGAAGAGTTTTGAGGGCGCGCACCACCGATTCTCGCGACAACCCCAACGACTCCCCTAACGCGGCCTGGGATCCGATGGCGAACCTGAGCCGATCACTGTAGGCCGGATCGAAATCGTCGACATATCGCAACAGCATTTCGACGATCTTCGTGAAAGCATCGTCGTTCTGGCCGACGATGTTCCGATCCGACTCACGCAGGCGCTCGGACACCACGGCGCAAAGGACGCGGAGCACGCGGGGACGTTGTGCCAGATAGCGGTCGAACGCACTGCCATCGATGATGAGCGCGCGCACCGGCGTCTCCGCTTGGACTGTCGCCGACCTCACTTCGCGATCCAGCACAGCCTGTTCGCCCACGATGTCCCCGGCGAATCGCGGCGCGATAGGCGTTTTCCCGTCAGCCGCTAACAGCCGGACTCGTCCGCTGTGGAGCACGGCGACCCAATTGTCCGGATCGCCGGCCCTGATCAATGTGGCGCCGGCTTCATATCGGCGCAGGACGGCTTTGGAGACCAGGGCTTCGCGTTCGGCATCGTCGAGCCTTCGCCAGAAACTGCCGACACGGTGCCCGGATGTCACGATGGCCAACTGCGAAATCGCTGTCACGCTCGTGTCTCGTTCCGTCCGGCTTGCGAGGTCGCTGACTACATCGTCGTCGCAGGGATAAACATAACGAGTCGATCAGAATCTGCTGAGCCGGTAGATCGGCACGCCGTCGGAACCGTATATCGTCGCCTGATCAGGCGAGTCGAACGTGATTTTATAACTGGCTTGATTGGGTTTCTGGGTAACTTGCAAAGTGTAGCGTCCATTGACGTCGGGCTGACTCGAAATACGGCAGGTCATCTGGCCGCCGATGTCAAGGACCTCACCTTGGTGGTAGTAGAATCCTTCGCAGCTTCCCCCATTTCCGCTGTACACCTTTGTTCCCGTGTTGTCCGATGATCGCCAGCTGCCGACGAGAATGCCGGGATCGCGCAGCGGTTGACCGGCGTTCGGCGTCGCGCCGGGGTTCGGCATGGCCGCGCCTCCGTCGTCCGCGCTGAGCAACGCGTAACCCACCCAGCCGACACCGACGAGGAGCAAGAGCAGGATCAGGATGGCGGCGCGCGGATGGCGGCGTACTTGTTCCACGAACGTCTGGTTGATGAGGTCGCGTCCGACCTTGTCGCCGGCCACCTTGTCGCCGATGTGCTGGTCTCTGCCGGCGACGTTCGAGTCAGTGATGGTCACGTTCCCGCCGACCGCGTTCTGCGCGTCCGATCGCTGAGGGCCGCGTTGCCGTGCCGCCACATCGCGTGCGGTGGCGTCGTCGCCGGGAATCGACAGCCATGCCGTGGCTGTGACGTCCTTGACGTGCACCACCGTGCAATGGAAGGCATCGGGGTCGATCTGGTCGTAACCGTGCCGGACGGTCGCCTGGTACAGCACGTCCGAGACAAGGACGGCACACCTTCGGTCGGTGGCGGACAACGCTTCGCGAAGTACGTCGGAGTCCACGAGCCGAAAGGCGTGGTTCACGTCCGAGCCGACGAAACCGTTCTCATCCTGATGCACCTCGCCTGCCTGGACCGCCACCCGTGCCTCGCAAGCCCAGCCGGACAGGAGCCTCTCCGCCGCTTCCACGCGATGCGCGAACTCTGTGAGGACAGGGCCGAGCAGCACCGCTCTCGGAGTTTCGGTCGGCACGACCACCAGCACGCCGTCACCACGATCTTCGTGTGCGCACAGCTTCCAGTCGACCCCTCCCGCGGTGAACGCGTCCGCGAGCAAGCTGTAGAGCTGTCGCCGAGCGGCGATCTGCTCGGGGTTTCGCAGTTTGCTGAACGATCGCAGGTCCACGACCAGGATCGTGGCGGGAAACGGATACTCGCTCATTTCTTGCACCCCGTGGTCGTACCGAGGAAGGCGCCGCACTGGTGGGCGTTCAGCACGGCTGTCATGACCACACCGCCGTTGTTGACCGCCAGGAGATAGACGCCAGGGTCGATCTCCCACCGCTTGCCGTTCCAGCGCATGGGGAGTACACCGACCTTGGCACCGCGGTGTGAAACGTTCACCTGCGCGGCGTTGTTCGAGCCGGTGACTCCGCCGATCACCACGTCGTTGATCTCGGCGCGCATCTCCGGGTTCCCGGTGAAGGCGGAAGCGATGACGTCCCGGCAGGTGTCTCCGGACTTCGCGGATGCCAGCACGCACCAGTCGGCGGCGTTGAGATCGATCTCCGCCTGTCTGATCGCGTTCACCGTGTCGAGTGCGCCGTCAAGCCCTTCCTGATACACCACGTCGGTGGGGGACGAGCCGAGTTCCTGACTGACGAGGTACCCACCACCGCCCACCAGCGCCAGGGCGAGGACGCCGAGTCCCAACTGGACCTTTGTCTTCTTGACCTTGTCTCGGCCGATTTTGTCGCCACCGACGGTGTCACCGATGTGTTGATCCCGGCCGGCGAAGTTGGAGCCCTTCATCGAGAAGTCGCCTCCCACGGTGAAGGGGCGATCGTCCTTGTCGCTCATGCGGCTCCAGTCCCTCAGGTTCGCGGTCGAGCGCGATTGAACCGAAGACCGTGGAGCGAAGCGACTTCTTGTGCGTCACGGTACGCACAACCGCCCGATCACTCTCCCTGCGCTAGCCACCTCGGCTTCCTCGCGCCAGACCAGGGCCGAAGGGAGCTTCACCCACCACCAGCCTCACCGTGTCGCGCGAGTTCGGCCGTCACTTCGTCGATCTTCTGTCCGAGGCGCGAGTCGCTCTCCAGCAAGGCGAGCACCTCGTCGTCGTCCAGGTCCAGGAGCTTTTTCGTGACGTGCACCGCGAGGATGGGCTGGTGTTTCTGCACCAGGGGCAAAAGCGCCTGGCCCAGCCGAGCCTTTCGCTGCTCCGGCGTCAGCTCGGCGAGCGCTGCGGCGGACAGGACGTTTTCCCTGTCGTCAGAAGGCATGCGGGTGCTCACCAGTCCAGGTCCGGGTCTTCGGTGACCGAATTCAGCGCGGTCACCGTCGCGTGGCCTTCACTCAGCAGACGGGCGTCGCTGCCCGGCGACAACTCGCCCTCGACCGTGACAGCGGTGACGGTGAACGCGCCGTCCTCACCGTTCTGCACGTGACTGCGCACCGCACCGAATTCGGCCAGCCCAGTGCGTTTCGGGGGCCCGGCCTCGGCACGATCGGGCACGTTGAGGTTCAGGACCGTGCCGGCGGGCAGTTCCGTGAGCCGGTCGAACAAGGTCACGGCGACGGCGACGGCGGTGTCCCAGTGGGGTCGCGGCCCGGGGGCCAATCCCACGTCGAGGGACACCGCGAGGGCCCTGGCGCCGTTGATCGAGGCGGTCAGTGCCGCGCCGACCGTGCCGGAGTGCAGGATCGCGCGCCCGACGTTCGCCCCGTGGTTCACCCCGGACAGCACGATCTCCGGTGGCTCGCCGAATGTTCCCTGCGCGGCGGCCAAGGCGATCAACCCTGGATGCGCGGCGACGGCGAACACAGGGACGTCGGGGAGGCCGGGCAGTTCCCGTCGTTCGACCGCGACCCGCCCCTCTTCCCCGGCACCGGTCAAGCCCGCGCTGGTTCCGCTGGCCTCCGTCGCGGGTGCGGCGACCACGACGGTCCAGCCGTGGTCCGCCGCGCCCCGGGCCAGCGCGGCCAGACCGGGGGAATCGATACCGTCGTCATTGGTGATCAGGGCACGCATCAGGAGGCCTCCCACGGTTTCAGGCGTACTCGTCCGGTGAGTTCCCGCACGGCGCCGTCGCTACCCGAACCGAGACCGTGTCGTGTCACGTTGATCGCGCCAGCCGCGGCCCCGAGCTTCACCGCGTCCTCCATCGACCGGCCTTGCGCGAGGCCGACCGCGAGCCCCGCGGTCATCGAGTCCCCGCCGCCGCGGGTGTCGACCGGGGTCAGGTCGGGTGATTCCACCAGGACAAGCTGGCCTTCGAGGTAAACGAGCGTCTCCTCGGCGGCGCGGGAGACGACGACCGCGCGGGCGCCGCCCGACGCCAGCTCACGGCAACCGTCCGCGAGATCAGGCAGCGAATCCGACTTGGCCAGCCCGTCCCCGACCATTTCCTCGTGGCTGACCTTGATCACCGCCGGATCGCCCGCGAGCGCCCGGACGAGTCGTTCCCCGGACAGGTCCACCACGACCGGCGTGCCCTGCGTGCCCAGATCCCGGGCGAGCCGCTCGTACACCGAATGCGGCACCGGCACGTCATCCTCGTCCGGCCCGCTGAGAATGGCGACGTCCGCGCGCAGACCCTGGACAAGAGTCAACTCGTACAGATCGTCGAGTTCGTGCCGGGTCAACGCGTCCGCGGGCATCCGCACCATCTCGTCGCGACGGCCGTCACGCCGATCGTGCACGTAGGCGCCGTTGCGCGCCGCGACTTCGCGAACCTCGGCGTCGACACCGATCAGATGCCGCAGCACCCTTCCCGTCTCCCCGCCGAGCGCGCAGCACAACACCGCCCGCGCGCCGAGGGCCTCGATCATCCTCGACTGCCACACCCCCTGCCCTCCCGCGTGCACGTGGACGTCGGGCGCCCCGTCCAGCTCTTCCACCGTCACCGTCAGCTGCGGAGACGGTGCGAACACCGCCACTCGACCCTCAGTCATACCGGCGTCTACCCGTTTTGCCGGATTTCTACTCTTCGTCGTCAGTGAGGCCGCGACAGGTCGACAAGGCAGTCGAACAGCACCTCCGCCGCGTCGCGCACCGCTTGCGAAGTGGTGTCGAGCGGTTCGATGACCCCGGAAAGCTGCTCCCAGGCGAGCCTGCCCAGCACCCGGGCGACCACGGTCCTGACCGCGGCCGGTTCGGCGGGAAGTGAACGCAACGCGTCCTTTCCCTCGCTGAGCCCGCTGCCCGGCATGAGTGCGTCAAGGCATCGCGAGAGCACCTCTCCGATGAGCCGGACCGCCACCGGACGAGAGGAGCCTCGCAGGTAAGGGGCGACGTCCGGCATGGCGGCCATCCGGCGCACCACGCCTGCCACCATGCGGTCCCGGACCGGACGCAACTCGAGAGCGGACGCCACGGGCTCCCGGAATCGCTTCGACACAGTCTTCCCTTCGGCAGGCAGTCCCCGCACAGCTTCTACGCCGGTGGCGGCACTGGCCAGCCCGAAGGCAATAAGTAAGGGCCCTCACTCATGGGACGAAGCCCGCAATCCTTAACGGGCCAGCGATCTTGACTATCCACAAGGGACACACTTGGCTCGGTGAATGTAAGAGGGTCGCGAGTTGTCGAGGGGGAAGCCAACCGTGGCGTGCTCTGGGGTTGGCCGGGTCGGCCAGGCATGCCCCCAAGGTGGCATTGGGGACAGTCAGCGTCCCCAATGCCACATTGGGGGCATCAGACTGCGGCGCCAGCCGCCGTCCGGCGAGGGTCAGCGCAGCGCCGCCAGGACGTAGTCGTCGCCGAACTGCCACACCGGAGCCGCTTCCGCGAAGCCCGCCTCCCTGAGCAGTCTCATATGCTCCTGTGGGCTGAGCCGGTTGCCGTAGCCGGTCGAGATACCCCGCAACTCGTCGGCGGTGAACCGCTCCCCCAGCGCGGGATCGGCGGCGACCGCGGCCCACCAGCTTTTCCAGTCTTCGTGGGACTCGACTCCGGCCCGCGCGGCACGACGGTTCTTGACGGCTTCGGTGAGGTCGCGGATGCCGGGTCGTGCGTCGTAGAAGTGGTCGCCGTTGACGAGCGCCCCGCCCTCCCGCAGCGCGCCGGCGAGGTCACAGTAGATCTCGGCGAGCCGCTCGGGACGCAGCCAGTGCAGCGCGGTCGTCGAGACCGCGGCGTCGATCGGCCGCCACTTCAGCCACCCGCGCTCGGCGAGGTCGGCTTGGAGGTACTCGATGTCCGCGTGCTCAGGCCGGGTGGCTTCGGCCAGGCCGAGCAGGAACGGATCGTTGTCGATGCCGACGACTCGCGCTCGCGGTAGCCGCCGGGCGAGCCTGGTGGCCAGCGAGCCGGGGCCACAGCCGAGGTCGAGCACCAGCGGCTCGGCGACGTCGCGGCAGACGTGCTCGACGACATCGATCAGGACGTCGAAGCGTTCTTCGCGGTCGGCGATGTAGCGTCCCTGCTGGACGTCCCACCGTCGCACCCAGCTTGCCGCGAGCTCCTGGTCCACCGCGCTCCCCTCGTGATCTTCATCCTGTGTAGCACACCTCGGTCATGGGTTACCGTGTGCGTCACAACGTAAGAAGGTGCCCGTCGGGGGAAGCCGGTGTGAATCCGGCGCTGACCCGCAACCGTGAACGGCCTGTGCCGTGAGCCGGACTGCCCGCCGAGTGCTGCCAGCCCCAACTGTCGTGGAGTACGGAGCGGGGTCCCGTTCACGTGCGGCCGCGCGCCCGGGACAGTGCTCGATGTCCCGGAGGTCCCTATGACGCGTCATCCGCTCACTCGTCGGCGCCTGCTCGCTTTGGCCGCGCTCACGCCCTTGGCCGCCTGCGGGACCGCACCCGCGGCCGCGGGACGGCTGAAGGTCGCGTTCGCCGCAGGCGGGTCGAAGGAAACCCTGAATCCGGCCCAGGTTTCGCTTTTCGTCGACCAGGCGCGGGCCAAAGCGCTCTTCGACACGCTGGTCGCCTACAACGCCGACACCTCGTTGCGGCCGCGGCTGGCCGAGTCCTGGGAAAGTGACGGTTCCGGTACACGCTGGCGGGTCAGGCTGCGGCGAGCGGCCTTCCACGACGGGCGTCCGGTCACCGCGGACGACGTGCTCTACAGCTTCCGGCGGATCGCCGATCCCGCACTGGCGTCCTCTTCCCGGCAATACTTCGCGAAGGTGGACTTCGCCCGCAGCAAGGCGGTGTCGCCCACCGAACTCGAACTGACGCTGACCGCTCCCGACTTCGAGTTCCCGTCGGGGTGGGGCGCGCCGGGTGCGGAGATCGTGCCCGCCGGGACGACGGGGTTCACGGCGCCGATCGGGTCCGGCCCGTTCCGCTTCGTCTCGTTCACTCCCGGCGGCCCGGCGGTGTTCCGCAAGAACGAGTCCTATTGGGACGGCGCGCCGAGCATCGACGAGCTGGAGTTCGTCCCGGTCAACGACGAAACCGCGCGCGTCAACGCCTTGCTGTCCGGCCAGGTCGACTACGCCCACGATCTCGCGGCCGGTACCGCCGCCCGGCTGACCGGCGACGGGCGTGTCTCGCTGCTCGAAGCCAAGGGAACGACGATGCAGGGCCTGATCCTGCGCCTGACCCAGCCGCCGTTCACCGACCCGAGGTTGCTGCGCGCCGTACTGTCCGGAGTGGACCGGGAGGCGCTGAACCGGGTCGCGCTGGCCGGTCGCGGCGAAATCGGCAACGACCTGTTCGGCAAAGGACTCCGCGGGTACGCCGCCGGGATCCCGCAACGCCGGCGCGACGTGGAACTGGCCAGGGCGCTCGTACGGGAGGCAGGCGCCGAGGGGCTCGCCTTCGCCGTCGAAACCAGCGACGTCGACCCGTGCTTCGCCACTGCGGCCACGCTGATTTCCCAGCAGCTCAAGGAAATCGGGCTCACCGTCACGCCGAACACACGCGCGTCGAGCACTTACTTCGGCGAGATCAAGACCAAAGGGGTCGCCGCGCTCACCCGCACGGCCACCCTTCCGGTGGCGACGTTCCTCAACCAGCGCTTCCGCACCGGCGGCTCCAACAACGTCAACGGATTCGCCTCACCGGAATTCGACGCTCTCATGGACCGCGCCGCGGCCACCGCGGACGAAGCCGCCAGGCTCGCGCTGTTCGGCGACGCGCAGCGGATCGTGCACGACTCCGGCGGTCTGCTCGCCTGGGGGTTCAGCACCTGGACGATCGCCGTCTCGAAGCGGGTTTCCGGGTTGGTGACCGCGCCGCCGAACACCTTCGAGTGGGCGAGGTTCGACCGCGCCCGGCTGTCCTGACGTGCCGGGTCACACCGTGCGGCGGCTGGGTTTCGCCGTACTTCAGGCGATGGTCGTGCTGGTCGCGACGTTCGCCGTGACCGCGTTGCTCCCCGGCGACGCGGCCTCGGTCGTGCTCGGCGAACAGGCCACCGACGAGCAGGTGGCGACCGTACGCCAACGGCTCGGCCTCGACCAGCCGCTCCTCGACCGGTTCAGGAACTGGCTTTCGGGACTGGTCACCGGCGATCTCGGCCGGTCGCTCGTGACCGGTGCCCCGGTGACCGACGAGATCGCCCGCCGCGTCGCCGCCACCGCGGTGCTCGCCGGAGTGACCCTGCTCGTGCTCGTACCGCTCGCGCTCGTCATCGGGGTCACCTGCGGGCTGCGCGAAGGGTCGCGGATCGACCGGGTGCTCACCGCCGTCACGCTGTTCCTGCATTCGATACCGGAGTTCGTCCTCGGTCTGCTGCTGGTCGCGGGATTCGCCGTCTACACCGGGTTGCTTCCGGCCACCGCGGCCGGAACGGACCTCGCCGCGCGTCCCGAGGTGCTCGTGCTGCCGGTGATCGTGCTCGTCGGCAGGCAACTGTGCGACGTCGCCCGGCAGCTCCGGATCGGGATCGCCGAGCAGACCCGGGGGCAGGTGGCCGAGCACCTGCGCCTGCTCGGCCTGCCCGAACGCACCCTGGTGCTGCGGCACCTCCTGCCCGCCGCCGCGGCTCCCGCCGTGCAGCAACTCGCCCGCGCCGTCGAAGGGCTGCTGACCGGCACGGTGATCGTCGAGTCCCTGTTCGCGATCACCGGCCTCGGCACGGGTTTCGTCGAAGCCGTGCAGAACCGGGACATCCCGCAGGTGCAGGGATACGTGCTGGTGTTCGCCGGGGTGGTCGTGCTCGGGAACCTCGCCGCCGATCTCGTCGCGCACCGGCTGACCCCACGCCGGGAGCTGGTCACGTGGTGAGCAGAGCCCTCGGCCGGCCGCTGCTCGCGGTGCCGCTCCTGCTCGCGGTTGCCGGGCCGGTGATCGCGGGGCCCGTGGTGTCCGTCGGGGCACCGTGGCAGGCACCGGACGCCGCCCATCCGCTCGGCACCGACGTCCTCGGCCGCGACACGGTCACCGTGATCCTCGCGGGTGGTCTTCCCGTGATCGGCATGACGGTCACCGCGCTCCTGCTCGCCTACCTCGCCGGGGTGCCGCTCGGTCTCGTCGCGGCCGGGCGCGGTCGTCTGGCCGACGAGACCGTGATGCGATCACTCGACCTCGTGCTGGCCTTCCCGTCGCTGCTGGTCCTCATGGTGCTCGCCGCGACCGGGCACCGCGGGCCCGGCGTGCTCATCCCCGCCGTCGCCGTCCTCCAGCTACCGGCGATCACCCGCGTGGTGCGGGCCGCGGCACTGGCGCCGGGCTGCCGAACCGCCGTGGAAGCCCTGACCCTGCAAGGACAACCGTGGTGGCGCGTCCAGCTCGGCTACGTCGCCCGGCACGTCACCGGTCCGGTCGCGACCGATGCCGGCACACGGCTCGGTGTCGTGCTCTACCTGCTGGCATCGGCGAACTTCCTCGGGCTCGGCCTGCCTGCCGACTCCCCGGACTGGGCCGTGGTCATCGAACGCAACAGCGAAGCCCTCTACACCGCCCCAGCGGTGGTCCTGGTGCCCGCCGCGCTGCTGATGGCCCTGTGCGTCGGCACCAACCTCGTCACCGACCGGCTGCTCGCCGCCCGGCGGATGATCCAGTGACCGTACTGGAGATCGCCGGACTGTCCGCCCGCGCCGGGGAAACCGTTCTGCTCGAGGACGTCTCGCTGGCCCTCGAACCCGGCCGCGTCCTCGTCGTGCTCGGCGCGTCCGGCGCGGGAAAGACCACACTGGGCCTCGCCGCGACCGGACGAGCCAGGCCGGGGATCGAGTTGTCCGGCTCGGTCCGCCTCGGGGGATCCCCGCTGCTGGACCGGCCCGCGTCCGAACTGCGACGGGCGCGGGCCGGGGTGATCGGCCACCTGCCGCAGCAGCCGTCGGCGGTGCTGGACCCGGTCCGCCGCTGTGGTCCGGTGCTGGCCGAACTCGCCGCGCTTCACCATCGTGGCCGTGCCGCGCGGCTGGCGGCCGCCCGCACCGCCTTGGCGGAAGCGGGACTCGAGCCGGACCTGTGGCGCCGGTTCCCGCACCAGCTGTCCGGCGGGCAGCAGCAGCGCATGGCCCTCGCCACCACCCTCGTGACCAGGCCCCGTGTGCTCGTTCTCGACGAACCGACCAGCGGTCTCGACGCGGCGAACAGGACCGCGCTCACCACCCGCCTCGCGGCGCTTTCCCGTGCCGGGACGGCGATGCTGATCCTGACCCATGACCTCACGCTGGCGCGTGCCCTCGCCGACGACGTCGCCGAACTCCGCGGCCACCGGTTGGTGCCTTCCCCCGCCGTTCCCGAGCACAAACGTTTTGAAGGATCTCCGGTCGCGTCGCCGACGTCGCCGGTGCTCGTCGTCCGCGGGCTCACGGTGCGGGCCGGGCGGACGACGCTCGTCGAAGATGTCGACCTGGAGCTGGCGGCGGGCAGCCGCACCATGCTGACCGGCGCCTCGGGCGCGGGCAAAACGACGCTCGCCCGCGCGCTGGCGGGTTTGACCCCACCGGCCGCGGGCACGATCGAAGTCGGCGGCGTCCGGCTCCCCCGCCTCGCCCGTCGTCGCGATCGCGCGCAACTGCGCGCGGTCCACTACGTCCACCAGGACAGCCGCGCCTCTTTCGACGAGTTCCGCGGCGTGCTCGACCAGGTGGCGGACACCGGCCGCCTCCTCCGTGGCCTCTGCCGCGCGGACGCCCGGCTCGAAGCGGAGGAGCTCCTGCGTTCCCTCGGCGTCGATCCGCTCGACCGCCGCCCCGGCCTGTTTTCCGGCGGACAGCTCCAGCGCTGTGCCGTGGCCCGCGCGCTCATGGCCCACCCGAGAGTCCTCGTCTGCGACGAGGTGACCTCGGCTCTCGACGCCGTTAACCGCACCCGGCTGCTCGACGTCCTCACCGCCGCGGCGGACCGGCACGGCACCGCGCTGCTCATGATCAGCCACGACGAAACCTTGGCTCCGTTCGTGGATCGCACGCTCGTCGTCACCGATGGACGCCTTTCCCCGAGCGTGGTCACCCGCTAAAGGGCGCGCGCTCCCGTCTTGGTGGAAAAACGGAACTCGACGGTCACCGGCAGTGTGCCGAGGTCGAGTGCCTGCCGCAGTCTCGGGAGACCGTCGGTGTCGACCCGTCGGCGGATTTCGGTGACGTCGCCGTCCTGTTCGGCGCTGATCACCAGCGCGACAGCCGGTGTGTCACGGGTCCCCGCGAGCGTCGCGTGCGCGGCGTGCACGCCGGGATAGTTCGTCACCTCGGTGACGAACGGCTCGATCGCGGTACCCGCGGCCAGTTCGGTGCGGCCGGCGGCGGGATCGGTCTCGAAGCGCCAGGTGTGGGTCTTGGGCTTCCGGGTCAGCTGCGCGATGAGCCACCGCAGCGCGAGCAAGCCCAGCACGACGGCGACCGCGGCCGCGACATAAAGCGTCCACGTGGGTGGCTGTCCCGTACCGGCCACCAACGCGGATTCCGGCCGCAGCACGGTGAGCCTGCCGAAATGGGTGAGCAGGGTGAAAGCACCGGCCGCGATCAGGACGAGTCCGAAGAAGGCGAGCAAAGTGCGATTGAGCCGGGCGGGCCGGTTGAGGCTGGTCATGACGCGCTCCTGGCACTGCGAACCTTGACCTTGACGGTCGGGCGGAGGGCGGGGTCGATCTGGTCGAGCCGCTGCGCGATCGCGCCGCGAACGGCTTCGGCCAGGCCTTCGGTGGTGGCCCGCCCGGTGCTCACTTTCGCGGATACCTTGCGGGGCTTGAGTTTCACCGTCGCGCTGGACACGCCGTCCACTGTGGCGGCCGCGGTGCGAAGGGTGGAACGGTAGCTTCGGTGCGAGGCTCCGGAGTCCGGATCGCCTCGAAGCGGCAGGACGGTGAGCCTGCCCGGCACTACGGCCGCCAAGACCAGGATCAGCCCGAGGAGAGCCGCGACGCCGCCGATGACGGCCGTCACGACGTCACTCCAACGCAGGTCGTTCAGTGTGCCGGCGACGGTGTCGTAGCGAATCCAGGGAGTTTCACCGAGCAGCAGCTGGATCGCGACCACCGCGACAAGTACGCAAGCGGCGAGCAGGACGCTCGCCGTGAGCGTCGCGGGAATGCCGCGGCGTGGGCGGCGTTTCACCGGACCCTCCTGGTTTCGGCGGTGGCGGTGTGCAGCGCGGTGACGGTGATGTCCACTCGCGACACCGTGAGACCGGTGAACTCTTCGACGCGGCGCATCAGATGCCGCCGGGCGTCCTCGGTGGTGCGCGAGACCGACATCGGATAGCTGATGGAGATCCTGACGTCGAGGGTGGCGGTACCACCGGTGACCTTCGCGGTGACCTTGGCGCTGTTGTCGATGTCTTCGCCGCCGACAGCGACACCGAGCACCCGGCCGGCGGCGCCGCCGACACCCTCGATCTCGGTCACCGCGTGCGCCGCGATCCGCTGCACGGTGCTGTCGGAAATGGTGAGGACGCCCCGGTCTCCGGCATCGGCGGGAGTCGTTCCGAGGGTCGCGGTCGACAGGGTGGCGGTCATCGGCTCAGCCCCTGTCGCGTCCGGTGAGTTGCGAAAGATCCAGCTTGCCGTCGAGGACCCGGCCTGCCAGCAAGCCGAGGGCGCCGAGGACCAGGACGACGATGAAGGCGGTGAACCCGCCGAACGCGGCGGCGAGTCCGAGAGCGAGGCCGGTGAGAAGGCCGAGCTGCGTGGAATTCATGGTTTCTCCTTGGCTGTGCCGGTCGGTGCGGGGGCGATATCGCCGATCCGGACGTGTACCGGGAGGCCGACCGGCCCCACCGCCGCGCGGACGTCGTCGCTGATCTCGACGGCGGTCGCCGGGTAGCGGCCGGTGACACCGATGGTGATCTCGTCTTCACGGATGCGGATGCCCGGGATCCGGCGTCCGCGCAGGAGGGTGGCGATCTCGCCGAACCGGCCGCTGTGCAGGCCCGCGACGTGGGGTTGGGCCTGCACAGCGGTGGCGATGCGGTCGGCGTCGATCTCGACGCCGAGGCTCACTGGACGCGGCCGGTGTCGGTCTTGGCGTCCTCGTCCTCGTCTTCACCGGGGATGTGCACGTCGGAAACGTTGATGTTGACCTCGACGACCTCGAGCCCCGTGATCTGCTCGACCGCGCCGATGACGTTCCTGCGCACCGCGCGGGACAGGTCGGCGATGGACACGCCGTACTCGACGAGGATCTGCAGATCGACCGCGGCCTGCTTCTCGCCGACCTCGACCGAAACACCCTGGCTCGCCGACGCCGTGGCACCGGGGATGCGCTCACGGATCGCGCTGAACGCGCGGGCAGCGCCACCACCGAGGTCGTACACGCCGGAGATCTCCCGGGTCGCCAGGCCGGCGACCTTCGCCACCACGGTGTCGGCGATGCTGGTCGTGCCCTTGCTCGATTCCAGCGCGCCCGTGCCGGTCTTCTCGACCTCGGACGACTGGCTGGAGGACTTGGTAGCAGTCGAGTTCGTCATGCCTTCTCCTCGGATCGGTTCCTGTGGTCTCGGCGGAAGTCCATGGATTTCCATCGTTACTTCCACACCGGTCAGACACGGCACTCAGCGGATCGTCACGACCCCATCGTGTGACACCCGTCTCCGCCCGGCTCGGGATCGGGGCTCGGCCGATCGCGCCGGTCGGCGACGGCGTCCTGCCGTCCTGGCAACGAATAAAGGCCGGCCGCCGCCGTGGCCATGGAGTGAAGGCGACGACGACGACCGGTGGGACGCCGCCGCATCGGCGTCCCCCGGCGGCGGAGGCCCGAAATCCGCCGCCCGACCGGGTCATGCCCCTCACCGGCCACTGTGGACACAACGAATGGCCGCCGCGGCTGGGGTCGAAGAAGCCGCGGCGGCCACCATGACCGGGCCACGTGCGAGGGGAGTCGTTATGGCCCGGACGAAGATCAGTTTTTGTTGGTGCCCGGGGTCAGGACCTTGTCGATGACGAAGACGGTGGCGTTCTTGGTGGGGATGTTGCCGCACAGGATCTTGGCGCCGTTGACGGTCATGTTCTCGCCGGTGCCTTCGATCTTGACCGGGCCGCCGGCGGTGTTCAGGCTGTCGACCGAACCGGCGGTGGCGAGGCCTTTGGCGTCGTAGCGCTTCCCGACGACGTGGTACTGCAGGATCGGGGCCAGCTGGTCCGGCTTGCCCGCCAGCTCGGCGAACTTGGCGTCACCCAGCGCGGCGAAGGCCGGGTCCGCCGGGGCGAACACGGTGATGGCCTGCTGACTGTTGAGCGTGTCCACCAGATTGGTGGCCTTCACCGCGGCGACCAGCTTGGTCAGCAGCGGATTGGTCGACGCGGCACTGGCGACGGGCTGCGGGCCCATCGAGTCCAGCGAACCGGGCTCACTGCCCTGCGGCAGCTTCGAACACGCCGGGCCGAACACGTCGGCGTTCGTGGTCACGCCGTCGGGCGAACCGGCCGTACCGGAGCTGGACATCGGGGCCGCGCTGGAGGGGGCGGGCGTCGGGGAACTGCCCGACGAGGCGTTGTCATTGCCGTTGCAGGCGGACAACGCCAGCGCGGCGACCGCGGTGAAACCGATTCCTGCGACACGAAGCTTGCTCACGAAAAAAACTCCATTTGTTCTGCGGTTGAATGAGCCCCTCAGCGCGGGCCCGCTTCTCGTGGGGTATTCGGCGCGAACCGCCCGGCGGACAGGTGGCCTAAATGACACGTTCGAGTGACGGCAGTGGGCCGGGCAAGACGAGTCGTCCCGCCCGGCCCACTCACGGCCCGGTCAGCCGTTGGCGTCGCTGGTGTTGACGTCGCCGTTGACACCCTTGGGGAAGAATCCGCCCGAGGTGGCGGCCTTGGGGGTGAGGTAGACGATGTTGAGGACCTGGCCGGGTGTACGGCTGAAGGCGATACCGTTGGCGTCGGTGGGCACGATGTTCGCCCGGCCCTCGCGGTCGACGACACCCTGGTCGAGGTCGCTGGTGCCGTCGAGACTGTCGCGGGCGTCGGAAAGTTTGACGCTGGCTTCGCGCAGATCCCGGCCGAGCAGCCCGAGGCCGAGAATGCCGCCGCTGTGCTGGTAGAGGGCGGTGCGGATGTTGGCGGCGTGGTAGGCCTCGACGGCCAGGATCCCGGCAGCGGCCTCGAGGTAGGTCTTGTTGCTGATCAGTGGCGCGGCCCCTTTGTAGGCGGTGACACCGACGTCTTCGAACAGGTAGGCGGCGAGCAGGAAGTTCTCCTCGCAGGCGAACGCGTCGAAGCTCTGTCCTTTCCGGACCAGACCGGCGGCCTGAGCCGCCGCGGTGAAACTGGCCCGCAGGTCGATCGCCGGGCGGCTGACCGCCGCGGAGCCGAGCGCGGTACGCAGAAACGCCACGTGCGCCTTCTCGTCTCCGGCGATCTCCTGCGCGTACTGGCGCGCGGCCTTGGTCTTGAACCGCACCGCCCGTCCGCCGGTCACCCCGCCGCGGCTGCCGGTACCGGTGGTGAGCGAATCCGCCAATCCCTTGCCGGTCACGGCGTGCAGGTAGAACTCGGCCTCCAGATACTCGAGGTTCAACGCGAAATTGAGCACCGCGCTATCACTGACCTCGGCGGCGGCCTCCTTGACGGCGGGCCGGGCGGTCATCGCCGCCGCGGCGGGGACGGCGACACCACCGAGTGCCCCGGCGCCGACGACACCCAGACCGGTCACTCCGGCCGCGCGCAGAAAACGGCGGCGGTCCTGTTCGTTCCCCGCACTACGGTTGATCATCGAGGCGGCGTAGCGTTTGCCGAACACGGGCGATCTCCTTCCCGCCCGTCGACGACGACGGACAGGTGCTGGCCTTCGCGGACAGCCTGCTTTCGTTCCCGCGGCCGCGGCGGCTTGGTCGGCTCACCCGGATCCGCCGCCGCGTCAGGCGGATCGCACCGGCGCCAGGTCAGGGAAGAGCGGCCCGGGTCGCGCCGAGGCCGGCGAGCAGGTCTCCCTGCTCGCCGACGCGGTCGAGGACGTCGTCCGCGGTGAACACCAGCTGCGCCGGGCGCCGGCACGAACGGACCTCGCCCCAGGTGACCGGGGTGGAGACGGTGGGCTGGTCGCGACCGCGCAGTGAGTACGGGGCGACCGTGGTCTTCGCCGGATTGTTCTGCGACCAGTCGATGAACACCCGTCCGGTTCGCTGGGCCTTGGCCATCACGGCGGTCACGTCGTCCGGGGTCTCGCGTGCCAGGCGTTGCGCGAGTTTCTTCGCGTAGGCCGAGGGCGCGGCGGGGTCATCGGTGGAAATGGCGCAGTAGAGCTGCATCCCCTTCGACCCGGACGTCTTCGCGAACGGCGTCAGCCCGTCGGCGGTCAGAGCGTCGTGAAGCCGTTCCGCGACGCGGCAACAATGCACGATCGAGGTGCCGGGCCCGGGGTCGAGGTCGAACACCAGCCGGTCCGGCGGACGGCGCGCTCCGCCGGCGTCGACGGTCCATTGTGGGACATGGAGTTCGAGGGCGGCCAGGTTGGCCGCCCACACCAAGGCGCCGAGTTCGTCGAGCAGCGCGTACGTGATCGCTTCCCCGGCGCCGCGGGAACCGGAGCGGGCCACCCGCACGGTGGGCAGCCAGGCCGGTGCTCCGTGCGGGACGTTCTTCTCGAAGAACTGCTCGCCTTCGACGCCGTCGGGAAAGCGGATGAACGTGATCGGCCGCCCGGACAGGTGTGGCAGCAGGACGGGGGCGATCCGCGAGTAGTAGTTGATGACCTCGCCTTTGGTGAACCCGTCCGGGTAGAGCACCTTGTCCAGGTTCGACAACGTGAGGCGGCGTTCTCCCGCCTGCACGGTGATCTTCGGGCCGAGCCGCACGGGTGCCTCGGGCGGTTCCCCGGTGCCGGGCGCTTCGGTGGCGTTCCGGGCCGGCTCGGCGCCGCGAGGTCCGGGCTGCCGAGGCTTGAGGACCTCGCGAGGTTCCTTGTCCTGCCGGAGACCTCGCCAGGCTGTGTGGCGGAGGCGGCCGGCGCCGCGGGTGAAGTGCCGGTATTCGACCTCGCCCACCAGCACGGGGTCCACCCAGTGCGCCCGCACGGTGTCCTCGCGCGGCGGGGTGACGGCGAACGGATGGCTCCGCCGTGCCAACGCGTCCAACCGGGTTTGCAACCGGGAGCGTTCGGCCTCGCTGAACCCCGTCCCGACGTCACCGATGTAGACGAGGTCGCCGGTGCCGGGATCGTGGGCACCGAGCAGAAGACCGCCCATGCGCCCCGTGATACGGCCCTGACCGGGCCGGTAACCACAGATGACGACCTCGGTGGTCCGGGTGAGCGGGTGTTTGAGCCAGGCGTCGCTGCGGCGGCCGGGGTGATAGACCGAGGTGCGGTGTTTGGCGACCAGCCCTTCGTGGCCGCTGGAGACGACGTGCTCGAGCAGATGCGCCGGGGTGCGGCGGTCCGCGGCGAGTTCGGTGAAGGTGAAGCCGCGCACCGTGGAGATCCGATAGGGATCGGGCATCGGCAGCCCGGTCAGCAGCAGGCGGCGCTCGTCATACGGCTCGTTCAGCAACTTCTCGGACCCCAGCTGCAGCAGGTCGAAGGCGAGATACCGCACCGGGACATCGTCGAAAGGCTCGCCGCGGCGGCTCGTGCTGTGGGTCTGGAAGCGGCCACGGCGCTCCTGCAACGCCCCGAAGTCGATCTCCCCGGCCTCGTTGTAGACGACGATCTCGCCGTCCAGCACCGCGGCCCTGCCGTCCAGGGCTTCGGCGAGGACGCCGCCGAGACCGGCGAACTCGGCGGTGAAGTCGATACCGTTGCGGCTGGTCAGCACCGTCGTACCGGCGGGCGATATCCGCATGCACGCCCGATAGCCGTCGAGTTTGTACTCGTAGGCCCACTCGGGACCTTCCCGCAGCCGGCCGCCGTCCGGTTTGGCCAGCATCGGCTCCACCCAGGCGGGGACCTCGGTGCCACCACGGCCGCCCGCCGTCCGCGCCATCACCAGCTCCCGTCGTCGAGCCTGCCGGAACCCGCTCGTCCGGCGGCCTGAAACGACGGTAACCCGAACAGCCTAACAATGCCGGATTCGCGCAGGTGGCGGCCGGTCTAGTACCGCAGCCCCAGCAACTCGAACACCCTGATCCCGCTCACCGGTTCGGAAGCACACGTGAGCCGGCGGTTCGCCGGCATGTGTCGTTCGCGCAGGTACACCGTGCAGCCGGGGCCGGCGAACTCCACCCGCCAATCGGAACCACTGTCGCGCACGTACTCGATCAGCCGGAGATCGTCGATTCCGGTGGCACCGGTGGCGGCGCGTGCGTGGTGGTGCGCCGCTTGGACCAGCGGTTCGAACGAGGACCGGCCGCGAAGGTATTTCGTGTCGAGAGTGCCGCGCTGGTACTCGCGGACGACGCCGCCCGCGTCGCCAGGACGCAGGCCGCCGAAGGTGAAACCGTGTGGCAGCAACACCATCGAGGGAGCGAAGCGGCAGCCGCCGAGGTGACTGCATTCCCAGGCGGCGTCGGGGAAATCCGCGGCCACCGCGGCCGCGAGCGGACGGCCACGCACCGCGCAGCACGTGTCGTGCCTGCCGTGAACGCACACGAGCGCGAGAGGATCCGGCCACCCGCGCCCCCGTGCTGAGGTGGCGAGGGCGAGTTCGGCGGCGTCCGTGAATTCTCCGGCGCGGATCTCTTCGTGACCGGGTCGCGCGTCGATCCGGAACCAGCGATGGCGCCGTTCCCGCGCTTCGGTGCGCCGCGCGACCCGGCGTATCAAGGCGATCCGGCCATTGACCCGCCGCGCCCAGGAGCTCAGCGAAGCGACCGCGGCCGGGTCGATCCCGGACTCCTTGAGCGCGAGCCGTCCCCACGGACCCGGATGCTCGATCAGGAGCCAATGCCCCGCGGGTGGCGCCGTGCCTTCACCGGGATCACCCGCGGCTTCGGCCAGATCCGCGCAACGGCCCGCCGTCGCGGTCATGCGATCGCGGCCGTCAGCACGCCTTCCCGGAGCAGGCGGCGCACGAGGACGAGCTGATCGGTCCGGTCCAGCCCCGGGATCTCCCCCACGCGCCAAATTCTTCCGTCCAGCACCGCCGCCAAGGCGGTCGACGTGGAAGCCGGCAGCGAGAGGCGGCGATCCGGGAGCTCGAGAGCGACTTGGCCGTCCGCCGCGTCCTCGACACGGAAACGCAGGCCGTCGCGGCGCCGCACGGAATCCCCGTCCCCGAGGTTCAGCGCGAACTGGGCGGCGGCGACCGGTGCCAGCGGTTCCGGCCGGTTCCCCTGCCAGGCCCTGCCGCGAACATGCCGGGCGACGTCTTCGCCGGGCACTGCCCGCAGAGCGTCGATCAGGTCCTCCCGGACGGACTTGAGGTGGCCTTCGAGCTGCTCTGGATCCGCGACGTCGATCCCCAGCGGCAGGGACGCGCGCAGCCGCTCGTCGGAACCGGCGAGCGCGGTGAGCGCCTCCACCAAGGCGAAGGTGGTGATCACGTGGATGCCGACGGTCAAATGCGCGGAAACGTCACCGAGCGCCGTCGCCGAGTGGAGCCAGCCGCGAGGCAGGTACATCACGTCACCGGGTTCGAGGACGTCGTCGATGACCGGAGCGTCGTCGCGGACGCGCGCGGCGACGGCACCGGCGTGCTCGTCCCAAGGCTGGTCGCGCAGAGGTGACGGGTGGACGGGCGCGTGCACCTTCCACCGCTTGCGGCCTGCCAGCTGAAGCACGAAGACGTCGTGCACGTCGTAGTGCGCCGAGAAGCCCTGCGACGACGGCGGGGTGATGTAGGCATTGGCCTGCGCGGGGTGGCCGAGCTCGCCGGTCAGACGCGTGGTGAAGTCGATGATGGCCGGCCAGGTGCGGTGCAGCGCCTGCAGCACGATCGTGCTGCCGTCGGCGAAGAGCGCGGCGACCCGGTCGTCGCGGACCTGGTCGCCGATTTCGGCACCGACCCCTCCGCCTCCGGTGAACGAGCGGGAATCGACCACCGATCCGTCGCGGGCCATCCGGAGGAACGGCGTACGAAGCCCGCGGCGGGACAGTATTTCGTCGACGCCGCCGAGGTCGAGCAGATCGCCGAACTCGCCGCCCGTCCGCCGCAACAACGGCTCACGGCCCCAATGCCGGACGGAGAACTCCTCGATGCCGGAACCGACCAACCGGGCAAGGACACCTCGCGGAACGCGGTCGGCGACCGGTACCGGGAGGCTTTCGCCGCCTTGCCCGGTACCGGTCGCCGGCTCGCTCGAATCAGCTCGCGCCACTGTCCGCGCCGCCGTCGGCTCCGCCGTCGTGCTGGCCGGGGGTGCCTTCGCCGGCACCGGAGTCGGCGGGACCTTCGGCACCGCCGTCGGCTCCGCCATCGTGCCGGCCGGGCGTCCCCTGGCTCGCTCCGGAGTCGGCCGGTCCTTCGTTTTCCTTGTCCGATGTGGTGGAGATGTCGTCGTCGTTCAGGCTCACGTCGGTTCCCTTTCGCCTAAGCGGGATGGATCACCGACCGGCTACCCCGGATCGGCACGCCGCACACCTGCGGGAATGAACACGAACGAGTTCCGCGTTCCGTCGGCACCGCCGTTTCCGCGCGGGATGCCGGGGTATCACCGGCTGGTGAAGGCAACGGAAAGACGTGAAGAGTTGCAGCGCATCGCCGCGGAGGTCTTCGGCTGGCCGGAACTCACCGGCGAGCAACTCGAGGCCATGGAGTACGTCGTGGCGGGCCGCGACGTACTGGTCGTACTCCCCACCGGCGCGGGAAAGTCCGCGATCTACCAGGTGCCCGCCCTGAAGCTGGACGGCGTGACGCTCGTGGTGTCCCCGCTGATCGCCCTGCAGAACGACCAGCGGGAGAGCATCGAGGACAGCCGGGCGCCGGACGCGGTCGCGGTGAACTCCTCCCAGCGTGCGAGCGAGCGGAAGAGCGCGTGGAAGGCCGTCGAGGAAGGCGAAGCGGGGTATTTGTTCCTCTCGCCGGAGCAACTGTCCAAAGAAGACGTTCTCGGCACGCTGAACGAACTGAAGATCTCCCTGATCGTCGTCGACGAGGCGCACTGCGTCTCGGCTTGGGGCCATGACTTCCGCCCCGATTACCTCCGGCTGGCGCCGGTGATCGAGCGGCTCGGGCATCCGCCGGTGCTCGCCCTCACCGCCACCGCCGCGCTGCCGGTGCGCGAAGACATCGTCGAACGGCTCGGCCTGCGGGACCATCGGGAGGTCATCGCCGGTTTCGACCGGCCCAACCTGCATTTGTCGGTGGAGCGGTTCAGCGACGACGAAGACAAACGACACACCCTGATCGCACTGGCGAGGTCATTGACGAACGAGCACGGAACCGGCCTGGTGTATGTCGCCAGCCGGAAGGACGCCGAGTACTTCGCCGATGAGCTCGCGCGGGCGGGTGTGCGCGCGGCGGCTTACCACGCCGGTATGAAGACCCACGGTCGCGAACAGGTCCACGAACGGTTCCTCGACGGTGAGGTGGACGTCGTGGTCGCCACCTCGGCGTTCGGCATGGGCATCGACAAACCCGACGTGCGGTTCGTCCTCCACGCGTCGGCCCCCGATTCGCTCGACACCTACTACCAGCAGATCGGCCGGGCCGGCCGCGATGGCGAACCCGCCACGATCACGCTGCTCTACCGGCCTCAGGACCTGGGTCTCCAGAAGTTCCTCACCGCCGCCAAAGCCCCGGAAGAGCTTCTCGGCCAGGTGGCGAAGACCCTCGGCGAAAACGGCTCACCCGTCCGGCCGTCCGATTTGAAGGACACAGTGGACGCTTCGGCGGCCAGGCGCACCAAAGCGGTCAATCTCCTCGAAGAGACCGGAGCCGTCGGCACCACCGGTGACGGGCGGCTCGAGTACGTCGACCGCGACCTCCCGCCGGACGAAGCGGCCCGGAAAGCCGTGGAGGCCGCCGAGCGGCACCAGCGGCTGGTCCGGTCCCGGATCGAAATGGTCCGCGGCTACGCGGAGACCATGGAATGCCGTCGGCGGTATCTGCTCGGCTATTTCGGGGAACAGCTCGCCGAACCCTGCGGTAACTGCGACACCTGCGACTTCGGCACCGGCGAGCGGAAACGCGTCGAAAGCGGCAAGTACGCCGTCAACAGCACCGTCCGCCATTCCGAGTGGGGCCGGGGCGCCGTCATGTCGGTGGAACCGGACCGCGTCACGATCCTGTTCGACGACATCGGCTACAAGACCCTGGACCTGTCCGCCGTCGACGAGAACGACCTCCTCACCGTCGAGGAGACCACGACCCGGTGAAAGCCGTCCGCCGCCGGGCGATCGAATCGCCCGGCGGCGGATCAAGGTGACACCTGGTTCTCCGCCTGGTCACCGCCGCACGCCGGACAGCGCGCACAGCACCGCCCAGCCGGTGGCGAATCCGGCGACTTTCGCCCGCGCCGCCTTGTCCGGCAGGCTCACGCCGAAGATCACCGCGTCGGCGGCGTCCGCGGCGACCCGCGCACTCAGCGCGACCCGTAGCGGCCGCCCTTCCGGCGCGAACATCATCGCCAGGCCGATCGCGGTGTCACGGGCACCGATCGCGGCGATCAGCGTCCTCACCGGCGCCGTCACTTCCCCGGCGGGAGTGGTGAGGCCGCTGGGTTTCGCCAGCACCTTCGGCGCGACGATCAGTGCGGCACTGTAGGCGGCGGTGATCCCGCCCAGCACACGAGTGAGAGTGGGCATGCGGCATTCTCCTTGGCTGGACGGCCTAGCCGCCGTGTTGAGCAGGGCGGTCGACATCGCCGCGCCACGCCCCGGTCTCGTTGCCGTCCCGGTTTTCCAGGAAGGTCTTGAACCGGTCGAGGTCTCCCTGCACGCGACGGTCGAGGACGCCGAGTTTGTCGGCGACGTTCTCGACGAAACCCTCAGGGTCGATGTCCAGCTGGACGGTGACCCGGCTGTGGGTTTCGTCGATCCGGTGCACGGTGACCACACCCGCGTGGTTCGGGCCCGTGTCGGACTGCCACGCGACCCGCTCGTCGGGGTGCTGTTCGGTGATGGTGGCGTCGAACTCCCTGGACACACCGGCGATGGTGACGGTCCAGTGCGTATGCGTGTCGTCGCGCTGCTCGACGCGGTCCACACCCTCCATGAACCGCGGGAAGTCCGCGAACTGGGTCCACTGGTTGTACACAGTGGACACATCGGCTTGTACATCGACGGATTTGGTGATCGTGCCCATGGCGAGGCGTCAACTCCTTCAGCTGGTCGGCTTGTCCGGCGGATACCCGGCAGGCGCGACCACAAACCGATTCATGACCGATTCGTCAGGCCGGGACAGCGCGGAGTTCAGCGGCCGAGGGCGTCGCGGATGGCGTCACGGGCCCGGTCCATGATCGCCACGGGCGGACCCAGAAGGAGGTTCGCCGTCGCGCTTTCGATCCCGGGATGGGGACGGGTGGGCGCGATCGCCTCCGCCACCCGGACGGTCGCGGCCATGGCACGGAGCCGGTCCGGCCCGTGTGCCGCCCGGAGCAACGGGAACTCCTCTTTTTCCTCATGTTCGGCGTGCGCGAGAACGTCCTCCCGCAGCTGGACGAGCAAGGTGTCGAAGCCCTCGGCGTCCGGTCCCATCTCGGTCAGGGTGACGAGCAGCCGCTTGGCGCGGTGTTCTTCTCCCACCCGGGCTTCCACCACGTGTTCGCCGTTGCGCAAGCCGCGCACTTCGGGGTGGACCACCTCTTCCTCGGCGGTCTCGTGCACCGCGAGCAACCGGACGAGAGCACGGAACAGGTCCCGGCGCCGGTCCCCTTCCGCGGTCTCCAGTTCGGTGAACAGCGACCGGATTTCGTCGTGCTGACGGTGCAGCAGGGCGATGACGTCTTCGTTTTCGTTGTCAGGCACGGTTTCTTCCCTTTGTCCGGCGGAATATTCGGTTGCCGGAGGGTTCCCGCATCACTGTGCTTCACACCTGCTTCGCCTGCACGAGAGTGACCTCGAGGAGCCTCGTCAAGCCGATTCGGGGACCAGCGCCCGATCGGTCCCATGCCGCAGGCGCCGTCGCAGCTCGGTGACGAAGGAAGGATCGGTGCAGGCCAGCGTCTCGAGGTCGACCTCTCGCGGTATCGGCGTCTCGGCCGGGAACAGCGAGTCGAGGACCAGGCCGGCGGCGCACAACGCCAAAGCGTCGTCCGCCGCCGGCCCCAGGTCCACCGCCTCACGCAACCACGGCGTCAGCAACACCTCGAACGTCCCGGCGCCCGAACCACGGCAGCAGTACTCCACCCGATACCGGAGCCGCTCGACGAACCGAACCTGCCAAACCGCTTCCGCCGTGCTCCGCGTCATGCCTGCCCATACCCCGTCACACGGCGGGCAAACCTCAGATGGACGCGCGAGCGGCTCGCGAGGCGTCGGTCAACGTGGTGCCGACACCGGACACCAGCCCGGTGTCGACGCAGGTGAGCGTGACCTTGTAGCCGCCAGGAGCCGTGGCGTGCATGAAAGCGCTGCAGGTGTCGCCGCCGCCGAGTGCGATCCCCGCCAGCGCACGGGCCTCTTCACTGGCTTGGGTGAGAGTGGTGCCGAGCCCGTTGACGAAGGAAAGCCCGATACCGTTGCAGCTGAGCGTGGCTTGGTAGCCACCACTGACCGCCGAGTTCATGAACGCCGAACACCCGGCGGCGGGTGCGGCGCTCGCCATGGCCGGCGAGATGAAATTCGCGGCGGCCAGTGCTCCGATCACGACCACCGCTCGTCTGGCCGAGCCGATCTTTCCGACGCTTTCGCGCATCGACGCATCCTCTCTTTGCCTACGACGCGAAACGCCGTTTCGACGGAACGCGTCGACTGGTCACCCAACGAGGATTCGACGATCCGCGACCCCCTCCGGTTCCGGACGACCTTCACGACACAGAGATGACCCAGGGGTTCGGGCGGCACACCGCGCCGTCGGGGGTGACCTTCGACGCCGCCCCCGATTCGGCGCGATTCAGTTCCGCGACATAGGTGTTGGACAGGCCGAAGGTCTGCTGCATCATCACCGGGGCCGGCGCTCCGTCGGCGGGGCAGCCCTCATGGCGCCGCCCGAGCGCGTGGCCGACCTCGTGATTGATCGCGTAACGGTGGTAGCCCTGGAGATCGTCCCGGTACGCATGCGCGCCGCGCACCCAGCGGGCGAGGTTGACGACGACCCGGTGTTCGCGGGTGAGGTGACACGACGAGTCGTAGGGGATCGCGAACCCGCAGAGATCCGGGCGGCGACTCGTGCCGGGGCTGGTGAGACTGACGCGGAAGTCCGGTGCGCCCGCGCCGTCGACCCGCCGGAACGACACGTCACCGAGTCCGATCCAGCCGCGCGGATCCGCCAGGATCGACTCGACCTCCGCGGCGAACGACGGATACTCGACGCCGTCCTCGATTTCGACGGTGTAGGTCCGAAGCCCCGCACCGGTGCCGGCCACCGGACCACTCGCACCGGCCACCACTCGCCACGTCCCCATCCCGGCGGGAGTGACGGGATCGCCTTCCGGAAGCGCCGCGGACTCCGGCACATGGGTGACCGGACGCGCCACCGTCACCTGAGGAGCGGGTGGGGGCTGGGGAGGAACAGTGGCCGGCGCCCCGGGAACCTCGATCGCGAACGGCGCGACGAAAAGCGCCATCGAAAGCACCAGCGCGACGAGGATGACGATCAGCGGCCACCAGGTCCGATCCGCGGGCGGCCGTCGTCGTTCCTGCGGCGGAGAAGGTTCGCGTGCCGTCGGGATCTCCGGCGGGAAAGGCTTACGCGGCTGTGGAAGCCAGTCCACGAGAGTGCCGTCGCGTCGCACGTGCCGTGGTTCAGTAGGCAAGGCTCACACTCGCGCAGGTCGGTGCGGGTTCGCCCGCGGAACGCGGATACGACACCGTCGACGGGTCACCGTCCGAGGTGTACCGGCGGCCGGCCGGGGAACCGAGTTCGTCCAGCCAATGGGCCGAGCCGTATTCCGCTTCCGGACCGGCCCCCTGCGACCGGATCCGGGGAATCGACGACGGTTCGAAGGCGGGAGAACAAGGCGAAGGCGCCGGACCCGCTCCCACGAGCAGCGCACCTCGGTAGGAGTAGCCCTCTCCCCGCAACGCCAGTTCTTCGCGCCGGGGCTGCGCTCCGTACGGCAAGGCGAGCGTACTGATCTGATAGCCGGGGAGCGCCTGCCTGATCGAGGCATCCCCTTCGGCGATGGCCGCCATCGCCGCCGATTCCGTGGCACGGCGCAGGTTCGTGTGCCGGGCCGTGTGGTTGCCGATCTCGAAGTGATGGTCGGCGAGCCAGCGCAGCGCACGTCCATCACCGCCGAAGGGGCGCTCGTTGACGTACAGACTCGCGACCGGGCGGAACCCGGGATGGGCGGCCGCGACGTCCATCAGAATCCGGATCGCGGTTCCCGGGGCGGGGTCTCCTTCCGGCGTCAGGGTGAGCACGCTCGGGTCGCCGTCGTCGAAGGTCAGCACGACCGGATGCGCGCCCGCGGGCAGATCGAGCTTCCCCGCCACGAGGTCCGCGGTCGTCACGGGGACGTAGTTCTCGGCGGCGAGGCGTTCCAGTTCCGCGGCGAACTCGGCGGGGGTGCGGTCATAGGCCGATTTCGGTTTCGCGACGACTCGGTGGTACATCAGGATCGGGATCCGGCCCAGTTCGTCGGCGCCCACCTGGCGCGCGGACTCCGCGGTGACCCGGGCGGGCGCCGCGAGCGCCAGACCCGGCTCCGGACGCTCCGGGGTCGCGGGCGAAGGCGAAGGAGCACCGCAGGCCGCCACGAACAGGATCGCGAAGCCCGCGCCGAGCCGGCGAAGAAAAGACATGCGAGCAGTGTGCGGCCGGTCCCGGGCGCGGTCGCGGGTTTCCACCGAGCCGGGTGAGTGCGACTTTCCTTGCCCTAAGCCGAAAAAGCACGTTTCCCCAGCTAGACATGCCGACGGCGGGACCTGCTCGATCACGATCCGGTGATCGCCGGAAATCGGGGTTTGCCGAAGATCAAAACGGGAAATCCCTCCCTCCGCCAACGAAAGTCCGGCCCTCTGCCCCGTGCGCATCACTCAAGGAGACCGCATGCCCGACCTCAGTCGCCGCCTCGTTCTGACCGCAGGGCTCGCGGGCCTCGCGGCGAGTGCTTGTGGTGCGGCCCAACGGGGCGGGCCGCCGGTCGCGCCGGTGATCGCTCCCGCCGCGGCCGCGGAACCGCCGGTGGCGGCTCCCCCCGCCGACCCCCTTGCCGGCAGCCTGCTGATCGGCTTCTGTGGCGCGCCAGGCGCGAAAGCACTCGGCCGGATGACGGGCGACCTGACGGCCGCGAGCCGCCTGCTCCGGGAACGGATCGCGACCTTCCCACCGGGACGGCCGGTCACCCCGGTCGTCGAACTGATCGCCACCACGGCACACCGGTCACCGGGCTCGGACGGGATGTACCGCAGCCGGTGCTCGGACAAGACCGTGCAGGAGTACCTCGACGCGGCACGAGCCCTGAAAGGCTTGCTTCTGCTGGACGTCCAACCCGGCCGCGCGGACTTCCTGCCCGAGGTCCGCGCCTATGAACGCTGGCTGAAAGAGCCCGACGTCGGCGTCGCGCTCGACCCGGAATGGGCGGTCGAACCGGGGGCCGTCCCCGGCCGGAAATTCGGCCGCACCACCGGAGCCGAACTGGACGGGGTCGCCCGCTATCTCGGCGACCTGGCGAGCACGCATCGCTTGCCTGCCAAGGTCATGGTCTACCACCAGGTGACCTCCTCCGTCGTCCGCGACGAAGCACTGCTGCTCCCCCACGCCGGTGTCTCGCCAGTGAAAGTGGTGGACGGCATCGGTTCGGCCGCGGCGAAGAAGTCGACGTGGCAGACGCTCATGCCCAGCAAGCCCGCCCACGTCCGGTCGGGGTTCAAACTCTTCTTCGACGAGGACACGCGCCGCGGCGCCGCACTGATGACCCCGGCCGAAGTCCTCGCCCTCACACCGACACCGTCCTACGTGCTCTACGAATAGCCGACGGCGGAGAACCACCGGCAGCCCTGCTCCTCGGCGACAGAGCAGGGCTGCTTGGCGTGCGCGGGATTTTCTTGCTACACAGGCGTTGCGACGGGACGGAGAACGTCGGATGGTTGCCGGGCAACGAACTGCTCGTAACCCGATCGGGTCAACCGAGGCGCGGTCAGCGGTTCGCGGTACCCACACGATGGTGGACCCGTCGTGGAAATCGAGTGCGATCGTCAGTACGTTTCCCAAGCACCGGACGGAAACACCCTTGACGCCGTCCGTTCCGACGCATTCGTCAATCCAAGGAGAACACATGTTGAAGAAGATCGGCTTCGTCGCGGCCGCCATGGCCGCCGGTGCCTTCATCGGCGGAGGTGTCGCCTCCGCGGACACTCCTGACGGCGATCACCACGGCTACGACCACAGCGGCCAGCTGGGCCTGGTCAACCTGAACAACATCGACGCGCTGCACAACGTGAACGGCACGCTCGGTGTCTGTGGCAACGACGTGAACGTGCTCGGCGTGCAGGTGCCGATCCGCGACTCGCTCAACGGCATCGGTGTGCCGATCCTGTCGCCGGGTTCGCACGAGGCCAGCGGGGAGTCCCCGTACAACTGCGCCGCCGGTGCCATCACCGACGGTGGCACTTCGCAGGACAACTGATTCTCCCGCCGAGGTCGCTCGCAAGGGTGTGCGAAAGCCGACCGAGGCGTGGGGTCCGGCGATTCGCGTCGATGTCGTGAGGCGTGCCCGGAACACGGAGAGAGCTGCACACTCCGTATCCGTGTTCCGGGCACGTTGCGACGCGTAGCGACGCCGGCACGGGTGGGGCCGGGTCTTCCTGCCCAGGAGTGGACCGGCCCCACCCGGCGCGAACGCACCATAACCGACAGCAGCGGGCGCGGCGAGCCGATGTGCCGCCCGCCCGCGTCTTTCGCCCACCGGAGTCGTCCGGTGCGGTATTCCTAGGAGAGTTCTTCAGTGATCAAGCAGCTCGGATTCGTCGCCACCGCCGTTGCCACCGGAATGGCGATCGTCGGCGGATCCGCTTCCGCGGCCGGTATCACCGTCGCGGGGCAGCCGGTCGACCACAACGACCAGATCGGGCTCGCCAACGTGCAGAACCTGGACGTGGTCCACAACGCCAACGTCATCGGCGGCGTCTGCGACAACAACGTCAACGTCCTCGGCGTCCAGGTCCCGGTCCGCGACGTCGCCGAAGGCATCGCCGTTCCGGTCCTGTCCCCCGGCGAGACCGAGGCCGAAGGCGCCACCCCGGACAACTGCGCCGGCGGCGGCATCGTAGACGGCGGGACCGTCCAGGAGAACTGACCGGCCCCGCTGAGAAGCCGCCGCGTGGATGCCCCTCCACGCGGCGGCTTTCTCTTTGGCCCGGCCGAGGACCGGACCGCGACGACGACGAAGGCCCGGTGCGGAAGGGAGATTCCGCACCGGGCCTTCGCCGGGTGCCCGTCCGGGGCCCGGTCGGCCTAGCCGACCGGCACGGGCAACCCGCCAAGGAGATCGTTCACCAGTGACGACAAGCTGACCAGCAACCGCTGAAGCAGCGCGTTGAGCAGGGTGGTCACCGGCGGCAGTCCGGCGCGGTTCTCGACCTGCGCGGCAAGCTCGTCGACGCCCTTCCGCGCTTCGACATTGTCCTGCCGGGCCGTGGCAGCGGATTCCTTCGCCTGTGCCTGGATCATGTACCGCTTGCCTTGCGCCAGATCGGTGAGCACCGGGGCGAGTTCGTCGAGCGTCGCCCGCGTACCCGAGATGTCCCCACTGTCCGCACGCGAAACCAACGCGTCACGTTTGGCCTGGATCTCCGCGGCCGCGCTGGTGGTACTGGACGAGCCGCTACCGCCGGGTCCGCCCGCCGCCGCCACACCGGTACCTGCCAGGGTCACCGACGCCGCGGTGACGAAGATCGTCAATGCTCGCCTCAGTTGGCTTCTCATGTAGCACTCCTTCGGATTCCTGCTGCCGACTTCGACCAATGGTGAACTCACGCTTCGGATTAAGCCAGCGGAGTCCGTCGCCCTTCTCCGGAGCACAATTCCGCACCGTGCACGAAGTACCGGATACTTGGAAACAAACGGAAGTTTCGCATGAATGCCGGAACGCCTGTGGCACACCGGCGCGCACAGCGCGTGTCCGAGGCACCTGATTGATGGATCCGAAGTCACCGTTCAGCGGGAAGTTCACGATTTTCCGGACGCAAGGCAGCCTTTGGGCGCGAATCCGGCATTCACTCTTCGGCGCCGTTTGACGACCGATCCGAGGGGTAACCACTCTGCTTTGATCCGACCCCGAAAGACACTCTTAAGAATGGCACTGATCAAGCGGGCTACTTACAGCGGAACCGCGGCGCTAACCTGAACCCGCCTGATGGACCCGATCTCGCGGCGCTGGGACCTGACACGAAAGCGCCTGCCAGCGGGCATCAGCGGAAGGGACGTCCCGGCGCGCGCCGGGGCGTCCCTTCACAAAGGCCCCCGTATCGATCGCCTTTTCCGGCATTCAAGCAGAGCTTCCGCGCCCGCCCGCAGGCAGGACACGCGCGCACATTCTCCGTTCGACCCTTTCGCCCACGACGGCTTTGTGCCGCGATGCCGTGTACCGCATTGGGGTTGCGCCGACCTGGAAAACCCGCGCACACGCAGTACCGAATGGGTGCGATGCTCCGATGACTCTTTTCCTCGACACGGATCCAGGTAATGTCGTCGAGCGGGCAGGCATCTTGCCCGAGTCGATTCTCGTGACTCAGTTCGTGTAGGTATAACCAGCTCGAAAGGATCACAATAATCATGACTGAATTGCGCCGGTGGGCGCTCGCGGCGGCGGCCGCCGTTCCACTTTCCCTCGGCTTCACCGGAGTCGCGGCCGCCGACCCGGACCACGGCCCCGACACCGCCGGCCACACCGAGACTTCCGTGACCTACGCCGGTATCGGCGGGGCCGGGACGATCGACAGCACGTGGGGCATCGATCACCACGGGAACGAGTGGTCCGAGGAGGACGCCGTGGTGGCCGGGCCGACGGGTGCCGCGGTCGTGCACACCGAAGAGTTCGACGCCGAAGAGTCCGACATCGACACGGACGACGACGAGGCGGACGACGACGACAAGCCTGGTCGGCCGACGTACCACGGTCACGGAAAACGGCCGGTCGCGCACACCGATGACGAGGTGTCGATCTCGAAGCACCGTCCCGTGAAGTCGCACCCGGTCCGGGAAACCCGTCCTTCGCACGTGGTTTACGCCGAGTCCACCAAGACCGCGGACGAGGACGGCGCGACGTCCTCGCATGTCGTCAGTCACGCGGGCGACGACCACGCCGTGTACGAGTCCAGCGATCTGTCCGCCGGCCCGGACGGCGCGGTGTCCGAAGGCGTGAACGCCGTCGCCGTGCCGCAGTACGCGAGCTACGACAAGTGGTACACCGCCGCCGACGAGGACGGTGCGATCACCCATGAGGTGACCGCGGTGGCCGACGCGACCGATTGGCCCGGACACCACCGGCACCACTCGCGCGACCGCCGATGAAAGCTGTGGGCCGGGCCGCCGGTGGCGGTCCGGCCCACGCCCAAGGACGGGCAAGGGATCAGTCGGGCCAGGCTTCGGCTTCCGCGGTCAAGGCCGTCGCGATCTCGATCTCTCCCGAGCGCACCCGCCACGCCAGCGAGCCCTGCCGGGGTTCGAGAAGTAGCCAGCCCGCGACATCTTCGTCCGTGTAGCAAGGGTTTTCCAGGTCGCCGATGCCGAGCGCCTCGAAGTACTGCCGGGCGGCCCAGGTTTCGGCCACCCATCTTCGAGCCCATCGGACGACGATGCGTGCCAGGTCGTTGCGGCCGTCGGCCGGATGAATGAGACGATCGCCTGCCAGACAGACCAGGCGCGAGGTGAAAGCCGCACCCACCGGCGCGGCCATTAGTTGGTCGTTCACTTTTCCCCTGGCTCCACCGGCGTGGGCCATAGTTCCTTCCGGTGAATACGTCAGTACGCGACACGGAAGGCAGACCGGGGACGGACCCGCATAAGCGGCCCGCACTTCCACGGCTCCTGTTTGAACCGGTGAACACTTTAGGGAAAAACGGCTTCGCGCAGAACCCCCAGCCTGTGGAATGTTGCGACTCGGGCACCGATCCATTCGTATGGGTGCGTTTCTTCGGTACCGCAAACCTCCCTGTATACCCAACATGACCCACCGACAAACGACACGATCGGGTGTCGTTGCCGCGCCGAAACGCCACTTTCCGTAGTCCCGCGAGCGGCGATCTCGCCTCACGGACAAGGAACTCCCCCGTCTGTGCTCTCGCACACATGCTTTCCGTGGCCCCGCCGGACAGCGACCCCGAAATCAAGAGTCAGTACCACGGGGTGCCCAGAAAAGCGCAACTGAAAGGCCCGGCCACACTGATGGACTACATTCGCCCGGCGAGCAGGCGACCATCCGGTCACCATCGGAACGTGTTCACCTTTCTCGGCGGAAGTCCATGCCTCGACCTGACGGCCACGCTGGAAATGCGGCACCTGCGGAAACCGCGTGAATTGCTGACCACACCCGGCGACGTCACGTCCTGGCTCGACCAGGCAGGACTCGTCGCCGAGGTCGCGGTCGACGAAGCGGGGCTCCGCCGGACAGTGGCTTTGCGCGAAGTCGTCGATCGGTTGTGCCGAGGCACCGGCTCGGCGGACGACCTCGCCGCGCTCAACGCCACCGCGGCGGCCCCGCCGCTCATGCCGTACTGGTCCGGCGCCGCCGTCGAAAATCGTGGCACCCTGGAACAGGCTCTCTCGACGCTCGCGCGTGATGCCATCGCCCTGCTGTCCGGCCCGCGGGCCACGCGGATCCGCGAATGCGCCCATCCGGAGTGCAGCCGGCTCTTCCGCGACGTGTCGCACTCCGGCCGCCGCCGATGGTGCGGGATGAACACGTGCGGCACGAAGGTGAAGGCGGCAGGCTATCGGCGCCGCAAGAGGGCCCGAGCAAAAGAGCCGGAACAGGCCGAGTTGCGGTAGGTACACCGAACGAGACCGTCCTTCTCCCCGGTACCTGCATCGCGCTCACCCGTCAGGATTGCTTTCCCTGCATCGCTTCCCCCGGCATGGCCCTGTTCTCCTAGGATATGACCATTCTGTGGTCGAATACCGGGCCTCGATTCTTCGAGTCGCCCGAGTCCATGGCGACCCATCACTTCGGCCCGCGGGGGACATCGCGATGAACATCCTGGTCTTGGACAGTCGGCGTGAACCGCGTGACCGCATGGCCCGCCTTCTCATGACCGCGCCGGGAGTGGCGCGTGTCGGTGCCGCCGCGAGCAGCACGGATCTCGTCGGCAAGTTTCGCTTCCTGCCCGCGGACATGGTCTTTTTGAGCGTGCGCATGCCGTCCGAGGTGGTCGTGGAGACGATCAGGAAGCTGTCGAGAACGCACCACGGGACAAGAGTGGTCGTGTACGGCCCGCCGGAGTCCGGGAATCTCGTCGCCGTCGCGATCAAAGAGGGCGCCGTCGGATTCCTGGCCTGCGAGGCGAGCTCGCTCGGCTGCGGTCGACGGCCGCGATCCGTGCCACTTCCGCGAACCGCGGCGGAGCAGGAGTTCAGCTTGTCGAAACGCGAACTGGAAGTACTGCGTGGAATGAGCCTCGGTAAGACCAACGGCGAGATCGGTGGTGATCTGCAGCTGTCCGAGGACACGGTGAAAACACACGCACAGCGGTTGTTCCGCAAGCTTTCCGCGACCGACCGCGCCCACGCGGTCGTCCAGGGCATGCGCCAGAACCTCATCGACTGATGGCTTTCGCTTCCCCGTGCGATCCGGAAAACGCTTCACCTCCCGTACTGGACCGGATCATGGCCGGGCGCCCGCACCCCGTCGGCGGCTTCCGCTTCCACTTCGGCGACCACTCGTGGGAATGGTCCGACGAAGTCGCCCGGCTCCACGGCTACCGGCCGGGAACCGTGCAGCCCACGACCGAATTGGTGTTGTCGCACAAGCATCCCGAGGACCGTGCCGCGGTCGCCGGCACGCTCGCCGCGACACTGCGCGACGGCACTCCGTTCTGCGGCCGCCACCGCATCATCGACACCTCCGGTATCGAGCACCATGTACTGGTCGTCGGTGATCAGCTCCACGACGACACCGGCGCCACTGTCGGCGTCACCGGCTACTACATCGACCTCGACGCCGGCCGGGACGAGCAGCGGCGGCAGATCCTGGCCGAAGTCCTCCCGGAGTTCCTCGAGGCCCGCGCCGTCATCGAGCAGGCCAAGGGGGCGCTCATGTTCGTCTACACCATCAATGCCGAGCAGGCCTTCCATGTCCTGCAGTGGCGATCCCAGGAGACCAACACCAAACTGCGGGTCCTCGCGGCGAAACTGACCGCCGCCCTCACCACTCTCGACGGCTGCCCCGTGCGACAGCGCTCCCGGTTCGACCACCTCCTGCTCACCATTCATCAACACCCCGGCCCCGCGTGAGAGTGTCAGGTCCGGTGAGGTGCGACGGGGCAGACGCCGGCGGCGAGCCATTTCTCGCGGAGGGCCACCGGGATGGTCAGGGCGGTGGACTGTCCGTCGGTGAGGGTGCGGACGCTCCCGCCGAGAAGGAGATCGCCTGCCTTGTCGAGCACCGCCGTGGCCATCCGGCTGCGGTCCTCTGATCGTTCCAGTAGCCGCATCGCCCGGACGCCCGCTCCGACGGCACGACCCCAGCCGCGTGAGCGCGGCACCTCGAGCCAGTCGGCGACGTCTTCGGTGACGACTTGGCGGATCATCGCGGCGACCACGCCGTCGAAGGCTTTGCCGGGCACCATGTTTTCGTACAGGCGCAGGAGGTTGCGGGTCAGTTCGATGCCTTCGGCGGAGGGACCGTAGCTCGCCTCGACGAGTCCGGCGTTCAGCTCTCGGGCCTCTCGCAGTGTTTCGGGCATCGCTTCGGCGGGGATGCCGAGCATCGCGCCCGTCACCCGCCAGACGTAGTAGTAGTCCTCGGCTTCGCGGTCGGTCACCGTGACGCCCATCCGCCGCATCCCGTCGATGACCTGCACCGAGAAGATCAGCAGTGCTCCCAGCATGTCCTGCTGGCACAGCGGGACACCGTCCGCCTCGACGTCCCACTCGCCGGACCGGGTGATGAAGTACCGGACGGCCGCGTGGATCAGCCGGGTCTTCTGGATCGTGGGCACGAAGGCGCCACCGGAACCGAACGGTTCGGGGCCCATGAGGTTCAGCACGAACTGGGAGGTCTCCGACAGCCGTCGGTGCGGCTGGTTGAGCCGGTGGGTCAGCGACAGGACGCGGGACGGCCGCGGCTGGGCATAGCAGTTCACCATCGCCCCGAACGACAGCACCGAAGCGACGTGCATACCGTCGTCGACGAAGAACTCGTACGCCGCCGCGACCCGCTCGAGATCAGCCCAGCCCGGCGGCGTGTCGGTCTCGATCAGGTACCGGCGCACCGATTCCGGCAGGTTCTCCGGAATGGGCTGGTCGTTGTCCCTGAACTGCGCCAGCACCTCGTTCACCGCGCTCGTCCGCTCACCGGCCACCAACTCGGCGACGACGGCATCGGCGAGCGGATCGCCTTGATACTTCAGTCTTTCCAGGGCCGACAGCGTTTCCGACATCGGATCAGCCTTGTGCACGCCGGAACGCCCCGCTAGCGCCGTCAGGGGAAAGCTCGCACTCGATCTGATGGCGGCCGCGCTCGCTGTCCGTCACTCCGCGCGGCCGTCGATGCTCCGCGAAAACCGGTTGCTCAATGGTCAAGGATCGTTGACCATTGCTCGCATGCCTGCCGACGACCTTCCCGAGACGGTGCACGTCACCACTGACGAGCAGCTGCGCGCCGTCTCCAATCTCACGCGTCACCGGATCATGGCCGTGCTCCGCTTCGAGACGGCGACGATCACGCAGATCGCCGAGCGGTTGGGCCTCGCGAAAGGGAGTTCCAGCTATCACGTGCGCCTGCTTGAGCGGGCCGGCCTGGTGAAGGTGGTGCGGACGCGAAAGGTGCGAGGGGTCACCGAGCGGTACTACGCGCTGGCCGCGCGGGCGATCGTGCTGCCGGATCCGGGCGATGGAGGGCCGGATGTGCTGATGCGCCACGCGGTCGCGGACCTCGAGGCCGCACCGGTGGACGGCGAGCGGCACGTACGGATGGCGCATCTGCGGCTCACCGGGGAGCAGTTCGCGGAACTGGGGGCGCGCCTGCAGGCCCTGGCGGACGAGTACCAGCGGCTGTCCGATCCGTCGCTGCCGGACGCGTCACTCGTCTTCGCCTTGTTCCATCCGACACCGCGCGAGCAGTCCGAAGGGGACGCGAAGTGACCTCGACCGTTCGAAAGTCGCCGACCGGGTTCGGGCGGCTGTGGACCGCGCAGACGGTGTCCTCGCTCGGTGACGGGGTGTCGCATGCCGCACTGCCACTGCTCGCGTTGACGCTGACGCGGGATCCGATGGCGCTCGCCGTCGTCACGGCCGCGGGAACGCTGCCATGGCTGCTCTTCGGTGTGCTCGGCGGTGCACTGGTGGACCGCTGGGACCGCCGTCGGACGATGTGGGTCGCGGACGCGGCGCGGGCGGCACTGCTCGCGATACCGGCGGCGGCGGCCGCGTTCGACGTGCTGAGCATTCCGCTGCTCACGGCCGTCGCCTTCCTGCTCTCCCTCGGCGGACTGTTCTTCGACACCGCCGCCACGGCTTATCTGCCGGATCTGCTCGGCCGCGACCCCGCGCTGCTGGAACGAGCGAACTCTCGCCTACGCGGAGCCCAGACCGCCATGTCCGGCTTCGCGGGCCCGCCCGCGGGAAGTGCGCTGCTCGCCTTCGGCCGGGCGGTTCCACTACTCGCCGACGCGGTGTCGTTCGTGGTCTCCGCGCTGCTCGTACGGACACTGCCCGCCATGCCGCGGCATGTGCCGGAGATCCGCGAGTCGCTGCTCCGGCAAGCGAGGGCTGGGGCGTCGTACGTCTTCCGGGACCGGTTGCTGCTCGGGCTCGCGCTCCGCCCGGCGGTCGGGAACGTCGCCTTCCTCGCCGTGGAGACCGTCCTCGCCCTCTTCGCGCACGACCGCCTCGGCATCGGCACCTACGGCTTCGGCCTGCTCCTCACGGCGGAGGCCACCGGCGGCCTGCTCGGTGCGGGCATCGCCTCCGCCCTCGGCCGACGGCTCGGCACCGGCACGGCACTGACCACCACGGCCGCGGTGGAAGGGCTCGCCATCCTCGGCCTCGCCACCACCTCGAACCCGTATCTGGCCGGCTTGGCGCTTGCCGTCTGCGGGGCCGGTATGGGCGCCACGATGGTGCTCGGGCCCTCCCTCCGGCAGGCGATCGTCCCGGCCGATCTGATGGGCCGGGTCGCGTCCACCTCCCGCATGCTGGCCATGTGCGCCGCCCCCGCCGGCGCCTTCCTCGGCGGCTGGCTCGCCACCGCCTACGACATCCGCACCCCGCTCTACGCCGCGGGCGGCCTCCTCCTGACGATGACGGCCGTCACGGCCTCCATGACCGGTAACCGCCGGGTCGAAGCGGCGCTGCGTGCCGCCGCCCCGGATCACCCCGCCGCCAAGGATCTCGTCCAGTAGGGCACTGACGACCAAGGTGACGAGCCGGCTCAGCCGATCGCGGCCTCGATGTGGGCGAGTTGGACGGCGAGGATCTCTTCGAACACGGCGAGACGGTCCTCGCCGAGAGGGCGGACGTCGCGGGCGAAATGGGCCAGCGCGGGAAAGCGTCCTGGATCGGCGCCGAGTACCGCGACCCGGAACAGTTCCATTCCCTGTTCGTACTCTTCGGGGGTGAGGGTGCTGACCCCGGCCTCGGAGGCGATCAACGCCGCGATGAGGACCGCGATCCGGTGGTAGCGCGCCGGGATCTCCGCGTCGGGCAGCCCCGACTCGCGCAGAGCCTGCAGCACTTCTTCCATGACGAGGCGGGAACCGGTGCCGCCTGAGGCATAGCGTCCCCAGACCGCGGCGAGCTGCGGGTGCTGACCGAAGGCCTCTCGCACGCGCAGGGCCAGGGTCGTGATGCGCTGCTTCCAGTCGCCTTCGGGCCGGTAATCGTCCATAGCGGACAGAAGGATCCGGTCGGCGACCGCGCGCAGCAGTTCGGTCTTGCTGCGGAAGTGCCGGTACAGGCTGGACGAATCGGTGCCGAGCACGGCCGCGAGCTTGCGCACGCTGAAGGACTCGGTGTCGCCCGTGCGCAGCAACTCCGCCGCCGCGTCCAGGATGTCCTCGGTCGACCAGCGCCTTCTGCCTGTCATCCCACCCCTCTCGTCGAGACCAGCTTAACTTATGCACTTGGTGTTGCACGCACTGCGTGCATAATGGTGGCGAGAGACCGACTCGGGGATGACGAAAGGACGTATGTCATGAGGAAACCGCTGGATTCCGCGAAGCTGGCCATCGCCATCGAGAATGTCCACCGCGCCGGGATGCCGGGCGTGTTCGCCGAGGTGCGTGACGGCGACGAGGTCTGGTGCGGCGCCGCCGGGGTCGCCGACCTCGCCACCGGCCGCCCCGTCACCACCGACATGCGGCACCGCGTCGGCAGCATCACCAAGACCTTCACCGCCGCCGCCGTGCTGCAGCTGGTCGAAGACGGCTCGATCGGGCTCGACGCGCCGATCGGCCACTACCTGCCGGAGCTGGTTCCCGGGACCCGCGGTGACGCGATCACGGTCCGGATGTTGCTCGATCACACCAGTGGCTTCGCCGAATACCTTCCGTACGTCTACCCCTCGCTCAAGGCGTTCCCGGCCATGGCCGACACCACGCCGCAGAGCCTGGAGGATCACCGGCACACCCGGTTCGACACCATCGAGCTGATCGAGAAGGGCGTCGCCGCACCGGCTTTCGCCGCACCAGGCGACACTCCGGGGTTGTACTCCAACACCAACTACCTGCTTCTCGGCCGGCTTCTGGAGCAGGTGACCGGCACCACGGCCGAAAAGTGCATCACCCGGAACGTCATCGAACGCGCCGGCCTCCGCGACACGGAGTTCCCGGACGGCCCGCGGTTCGACGGCCCGCAGTCGCGGATTTACGAGGCGTGGTTCGGCAAGTACGAACCGCCGCGCGACTTCAGCGTCTTCGACATGTCCTATGTGGGGCCGTCGGCTTCGCTGATCTCGACCGTGTCGGATCTCAACCGGTTCTTCGGCCTGCTGTTCGCCGGGGAGATCGTCAGCCCGTCGTCGCTGGCGGAAATGCGGCGCACCGTCCGCGTCGTCTCCCAGGAAAGCAAGATCATCGACTACGGGCTGGGCCTGTACCCGATGGAGACGCCCGGCGGCACCTTCTGGGGACATGGCGGCACCGTCTGGGGTGGCGGCGCATTGGCCATGACCAGCGCCGACGGCAGGCGGCAGCTGGCCGTCGCGGTGAACATGCAGCGGTGGAACAGGTTCGACGCCACCGGCACTCCGCGGCCCCATCCCATCAACGACGCGCTCGCGGCTCTGTACGACGCGGCGATGTGCGGCTGACCGGCCCGTCACGAAATCAGGAGAACGATGACTACCACCGATTTCGCGGCGGGACAGTCCATGGCCGGGCTGCTGCGCCCTTACCGATGGAGCTTCGGCGCCGTTGTCTTACTGCAGGTGATCGGCGCGCTCGCGGGACTGGCGCCGCTGCTGGCGGTCGTCGAACTGGGGCGCGCGCTGCTGGCCCCTGGCCCGATCGACCACGATCGGGTCTGGTTCGTCGCGATCGCCGGTGCCGTCGGCCTGCTCGTCCGGCTGCTGTTCACCGCGGCGTCGTCCGGAATCGGGCACCTGCTCGACGGCCGGGTGCAATTGGCCCTTCGCCGTCACCTTGCCGCGCGGCTTGGCCGAGTGCCGATCGGCTGGTTCTCCCGGCGCCGGACCGGTGAGCTGGCCAAGGTGGTCGGCGAGGACGTCAGTGCCGTGCACCCGTTCATCGCCCACGCCCCCGGCGAACTCGTCGCCGCGTTCGTGGTGCCGCTGGTCTCGCTGGTCTACCTGTTCACCATCGACTGGCGGCTCACGCTGATCACGCTGATCCCGGTGGTGCTGGCCCTGGCGCATATCCCGCTGATGATGACCCCGGCCCGGATGGAACAGGAGAAGCGGTTCGACGCGGCCATGGGGCGGATCGCCGATTCCGTCGTCGAGTTCGTGCAGGGCATCTCGGTGGTCAAGGCGTTCGGCGGCACCGGCCGCGCCCACCGCCGGTTCCGCACGGCCACCGACGACTTCGTCGGCGTTTACCACGGCTTCGTGCGCGGCCTTTCCGTGCTCGCGGCCGGAATGCAGCTGGTGCTGTCCCCTCCGTTCGTGCTGCTGGTCGTCCTGATCGGCGGCACCGTGCTGATCACGACCGGCGGCCTGCCCCCGGCCGACCTGCTGCCGTTCCTGTTGCTGGGACTGGGTTTGACCGCTCCGGTGGCGGCTCTGATCGCCCACGGTTTCGATGATCTGCAGGCCGCCAAACGTGCGATCGGCCGGATCAGGACGGTGCTCGAGGTGGCGCCGCTGCCGGAGCCCGCGCAGCCGATCGCGCCGCGGGGCCACCGGGTGGAGCTGCGTGATGTCCGCTTCGGCTACGAAGCCGATCGCGAGGTGCTGCGCGGGATCGACCTGGTCCTCGAACCCGGCACGGTCACCGCGATCGTGGGGCCCTCGGGCAGCGGCAAGTCCACCTTGGTCCAGTTGCTGCCGCGTTTCTTCGACCCGGCCCACGGTTCGGTCACCCTGGGCGGCGTCGATCTGCGCGAACTCGGCAGCCATGACCTCTACCGGATGGTCTCCTTCGTCTTCCAGGACGTTCGCCTGCTGCGAGCCTCGGTCGCGGACAACATCGCGCTCGCCGTACCGCACGCCGATCTCGACGACGTGGTCCGCGCGGCCCGGATGGCGAACATCCATGACCGGATTCTCGAGCTGCCACACGGCTACGACACGGTGCTGGGGCGGGAAGCCGGGCTGTCGGGTGGTGAGGCGCAGCGGATCGCGCTCGCCAGGGCACTGCTCGCCGCCACCCCCGTCCTGGTGCTGGACGAGGCGACCGCCTTCGCCGACCCGCAGACCGAGCAGGCGGTACGGCGGGCGTTGACCACGCTGGAAAGCGATCGCACGATCCTGCTCATCGCCCACCGCCTGGAGACGATCGCCGACGCCGACACCGTCGTGATGCTCGACGACGGCTCGATCGTCGAACAGGGCAAACCCGCAGATCTCTTGGCACAGAACGGAAAGTTCGCCGCCTTCTGGCAATCCGAGGAGTACCGATGATCCGCACCCTGCTGCACGTCCTCGGCCGGGAATACGCCGGGCCCGTGCGTCGCACCGTGGCCTTGATGACGATGACCGCGATCATCGAGGGGTTGTCCTACGCACTGCTGGTTCCCGTGCTGACGGCTCTGTTCGGCGACGATCCCGCGGACGCGGTGCCCTGGCTGATCATGTTCGGCGGTGCGGTCGCGATCTACGCGGTGCTGCGCTATGTCAGCGATCTGTTCGGCTTCCGCGCCGGAACCACGCTGCTGCGTGGCATGTACCACCGCCTCGGCGATCATCTGGCCCGGCTGCCCCTCGGCTGGTACAGCACCGGCCGCGTCGGGGAGCTGTCCGTCCTGGCAGGCCGGGGCGTGCTGGAGACCATGGGAGTGATCGCGCATCTGCTGGGGCCCTGCATCTCCGCCTTCGTCACCCCCGTGACGATCATCGGCGTGATACTCGCCTTCAACTGGCAGCTGGGGCTGGTCGCGCTCCTCGCCGTTCCCCTCGTGGTGGCGATCCAGCTCCGGACCGGCCGCTCGGTGGCCGCGGGCGACGCCGGCCGCCACGAACGGGACACCGAGGCCACCGGCCGCGTCATCGAGTTCCTTCAGGCTCAGCCGGTGCTGCGCGCCGGCGGCCGCAACGCCCACCGTTTCGCGCTGCTCGATGAGGCGCTGCAAGGACTTCAGCGCGCCTCCCGCCGTACCGTGCTGTCGGTTTTGCCCGGCATGATCGGCTTGACGCTCGTGGTGCAGGCGATGTTCACCGTGGTGCTGCTTCTGGGCACCTACCTCGCGCTCGGCGGAAGCATCGGTGTCGCCGAGGTGCTGACGATTCTGGTGCTGGCCGCCCGCGGCGCCGATCCTGTGCTGTCCCTGGCCGACATCGGCGGCAAACTCCGCTCCGCGCGCTCCGAACTGGACAGGCTCGACGCGGTCCTGCGCACCGAGCCCCTGCCGGAAGCAGCCGACCCGATCCGGCCGGTGGGACACGGCCTGGATCTGGAGTCCGTCACCTTCCGGCATGGCGATCGCACGGTGTTCGACGACCTGTCGTTGTCCGTGCCCGAGGGACAGCGACTCGCCGTGGTCGGCCCCTCGGGCGCGGGCAAGAGCACACTGCTGCAGTTGCTCGCGCGCTTCCACGACGTGGACGCGGGCGCCGTGCGCGTGGGCGGCGTGGACCTGCGCTCCGTCGCCACCGAGGAGTTGATGGCGAGGATCGCCATCGTCTTCCAGGACGTCTACCTTTTCGACGGCACGATCGAAGACAACGTGCGACTGGGCCGTCCCGAAGCCACCGAGGCCGAACTGCGGGCGGCGGCGAGCGCCGCGCGGCTGGACGAGGTGATCGAGCGGCTGCCCGGCGGCTGGGCGGCGACCGTCGGCGAGGGTGGCACGCTGCTGTCGGGAGGCGAACGCCAGCGCGTCTCGATCGCGCGGGCGCTGCTGAAGGACGCGCCCATCGTGCTTCTGGACGAAGTGACCTCCGCGCTGGACCCGGTGAACGAGGCCGCCGTCCACGAAGGCATCGAACGCCTGATGGCGGGCAGGACGGTCGTGCTGGTCGCGCATCGGATGCGGACGGTCCGGCGCGCCGATCGCATCGCCTTCCTCGACGGCGGCCGGATCGTGGAAGAAGGCCGCCACGACGAACTGCTCCGCCGCGGCGGCCGCTACGCCGACTTCTGGAACGCTTCCCTGGCACCGGCTTTCAGCGGGGACTAGAGCGCGGCGCGCTCGGATTCGCGGCCGCATTGTACGAATCTTGTACGCGCTTCAAGAAGTTTCGATCGGACCTCGAAACTCGACGAAGGTGAGCGCTCATGTCCGAGCACGTTTCCCGACGTTCACTGTTGCGCATGGGCGGTGGACTCGCCGCGACGACGGCGCTGCTCGGCACCGGCGCGATGTTCGCCGGCCCGGCTTCGGCCGCGATCACCGCGATGCCGGTGTCCAAGCGTTTCGACCTCACCGAGCCGTCTTACGACGAGTTCCGCAGCAAGATCCTGCACGAGTCGCACCACGTGATGCAGGGTTTCGCCTTCGACAACCAGAACGTGCGCATTTTCATCGTGAACGCCCGCAACGGCGGGACCGGGGACGACCTGTGCATCACGCAGGTCAACTTCTCCGGGGAGATCCAGGGTTCGATGCATCTCAACAACGCCGGGCACGGTGTCTCGATCGGCGTCGAACCGGTGGGCACCGACTCCTACATCTGGATGGAATGCGATTCGGACGGACCGACCGGCGCCGGTCGCGGGACGGCGCTGGCCAGGTTCAAGTTCGTCAACGGTGGCACGCCGTCGGTGAAGAAGTTCCTCACCGGCAGCGACACGATCACCTGTGCCACCGATCCGATCAACAAGCGGATCGCGGTACGCCGCAAGGAAGGCGGCAAGATGCACATCAGCGTGTACCCGCTGGCGTCCGCCGCGGCAGGCAACTTCAGCGCACCGCTGGTGCACTTCCCGCAGCCCGCACTGGCCGACCAGGCGGTGACGTTCCAGGGGTACACCATCTACGGCCAGTATCTGTACACATTGGACGGTACCGGCCACGCGGATCCCGCCGACATCAATTCCTACGTCACGTGCATCGACATGAACACCGGCCAGGTGAAGAGCCGCGCGCTGACCAAGGCGGGGCAGTCGCTGGTGTTCCGCGAGCCGGAGGGACTCGGGATCTACCGGAGCCTGGCCGGGGAGACCCGGTTGTACATGGGCTTCGGTTCGCGCAGCAGCATGGACAACATCAACCGCTACGCGAACCTGTTCTACAAGAACGTCCTCATCGACTGAGACCGGAACTCAGTGTCCGCGGGCGATCCACTCGGCCAGATGGGGCGCTTCGGTACCGATGGTGGTGGGGTCGCCGTGTCCGGTGTGGACCTTCGTGTCCTCGGGCAAGGCGAAGAGCCGTTCCCTGATCGAGGAAATGATCGTCGGGAAGTCGGAGAACGAGCGCCCCGTCGCGCCGGGGCCGCCCGCGAAGAGCGTGTCCCCGGAGAAGAGCGCTTTGGCCTCGGGGAGGTGCAGGCACACCGATCCGGGTGAATGCCCTGGCGTGTGGACGACCTCGAGTTCCGTGCCGGCGACGGCGATCCGCTCGCCGTCCTCCGCGGGCCGGAAACCGCGGCCGGGGTGGGTCATCTCCCACAGCTCCCGGTCCCCCGGATGCAGCACGACGGGGGCGTGCAGGTGTTCGCTCAGCATCGGAGCGACGGTGACGTGGTCGTTGTGCCCGTGGGTGCAGACGACGGCGACCACGTCACGGCCGCCCACGGCCCCGGTGATGGTCTTCTCGTCGTGCGCGGCGTCGACGATCACGACCTCGTCGTCGTCCCCGACGAGCCAGACGTTGTTGTCGACGTCCCAGCTCCCGCCGTCGAGTTCGAAGACCCCGGCGGTGACGACGCGTTCGATCCGCAGGTTCCCGCTCACAGGATCACCACCGAACGCAGGACCTCGCCGGCGTGCATGGCGTCGAAGGCCTTCTCGACCCCGTCGAGCGCGATCCGCTCGGTCACGAACCGTTCCAGCGGCAACCGGCCCTGCAGGTACAGGTCGATCAGCATCGGGAAGTCCCGCTCCGGCAGGCAATCGCCGTACCAGGACGACTTCAGCGCGCCACCGCGGGAGAAGAAGTCGATCAGCGGCATCTCCAGGCGCATGTCCGGCGTCGGGACGCCGACCAGGACCACCGTGCCCGCCAGGTCACGTGCGTAGAAGGCGGCCTTCCACGTCTCCGGGCGGCCGACCGCGTCGATGACGACGTCGGCGCCGAAACCGCCGGTCAGTTCCTGGATCGCGGTGACCGTGTCGGTGCCGGAGGCGTTGACGGTGTGGGTCGCGCCGAGTTCACGGGCCCACTCGAGTTTTCGCTCGTCGCGGTCGACCGCGATGATCGTGCCCGCGCCTGCCAGCCGGGCGCCGACGACGGCGGCGTCGCCGACTCCCCCGCAGCCGATGACCGCGACCGAATCCCCGCGGCCGACTGCGCCGGTGTTGACCGCCGCGCCGAGTCCGGCCATCACGCCGCAGCCGAGCAGGCCCGCGACGGCCGGATCCGCGGCGGGGTCGACCTTGGTGCACTGCCCGGCGTGGACGAGCGTCTTGTCGGCGAACGCGCCGATGCCCAGCGCCGGGGTCAGCTCGGTGCCGTCGGTCAGTGTCATCTTCTGTGTCGCGTTGAAGGTGTCGAAGCAGTACTGCGGGCGTCCGCGCTTGCAGGCCCGGCACTGTCCACACACCGCACGCCAGTTGAGGACGACGAAATCCCCTGGTCGTACGGAATCCACGCCGTCGCCGACGCTCTCCACGGTGCCCGCGGCCTCGTGACCGAGCAGGAACGGGAACTCGTCGTTGATGCCGCCGTCGCGGTAGGTCAGATCGGTGTGGCAGACCCCGCAGGCCGCGATCGACACGACGACCTCGCCGGGGCCCGGATCCGGGATCACGATGTCCGTCAGCTCCACCGGAGCGTTCCGGGACCTGGCGATCACTCCGCGCACCTGCTGTGACATTCCCTGTTTCCTCCGCCGTCCGGCAACACAGGCATGCGCACTGACGCATGCTTTACGTGAGGTTAGGCCGGGAAGCCGTGGAAGCGACCTGGTCGTCGGTCCAGTGGATCCTGTCCTTTCGACCAGGCGAGCCGGTGGCTAGGCTCGCTGGATGTCCGACTCCGCCGACCTGACCGCGCTGCGCGACGTCATCGAAGGCCCGTTGCGCGAAATCGCCGACCGGTTCTCGCGCTTCCTCGCCGACGGCTGGCCGCACCAGGCTCTGGTCATTTTCACCCGGGAGTGCACCGGGCGGCCGCGGAAGGTCACCGGCGTACGCGAGATCACCGACAAGATCACCATCGCCGAACTCGAAGCGCTCAAAGCGAGCGTGCCGCCCGGCCATCAGGTGACCACGACGGCCACGCTCGGCGGCGCCACCCGGACCGTTTGGGCCGTACAGGATCCGATCGGCACCCTGCTCGCGCTCGTCCCCCGGTCGAGCCGGACCCGCTTCCCGCATCCCGCTTCCCTGGCCGACGTCTTCGGCGTCGTCGCGACCTCGATCCGCCAGCAGGTGACGCAGGCCAGCCCCGACTATCTCGCCGAATCCCGCGCGGCCTCCAGCGAACGCGCCAGGACGATCGCCGAAATGGCCGCCGCGCACGAAACCGCGCTCGTCACGATCCTCACCACCCTGCGGTCCTCCCGGCTGGACGACCACCGCGCCCGGCTCGCCGCGACCGACTCCGCCTCGGCCGCGCTGGTGGCGCTCCGGTCGGCCCAGAAGACCGATCTCGCCCAGTCCGAAGAGCCCGCGCACACCGCGTTCGGCAGGCTGCGGCGCGAACTCCGGCAAATGCTGCGCCACCACGACGCGCGACTGGATTTCGTCGCCCCGCCGAAGAACGGGCGGCCGATACCCGGCGAGATCGCCCACGCCGCCCGCGCGATGACCTGCACGGCGGTGCTGGCCTTCACCAGCCAACCCGAGCTGACCCGCCTCCGGGTCGCCTGGTCGACCGACAGCACCGCGCTGCACCTCGACATCCGCGATCAGGGACCGGGCAGCCTCGACAGCGCCGGCCTGCGCCTGCAACTCGACGGACGTGCGAAAACCCTCGGCGCCACCGTCCGGATCGACGCCCTCCCCGAATGGGGGAGCCACGTCGCCATCAGCGTCCCCTTCGAACCGGCCGCGGGACGGACCGACGAGACGCTGCCGTCGAATCTCAACCGCCGCGAACTCGAGGTGCTGCGGCTGGTCGCCCGGGGGCAGCGCAACAAGTCCATCGCCGACGCGCTCGGGATCACCGAAAGCACGGTCAAGTTCCATGTCACCGGCCTGCTGAAGAAGCTGGACGTCACCTCACGCGGTGAAGCCGCGGCACTGGCACTGAGCGCCGGAATCACCGGCATCTGAGTCGCGCGGCAGCGGACTCAGTCGGGTGCGAGGATTTCCGCCAGCCGAAGCGTGTCTTCGAGGTAGCGCTCGTAGGGAAAGCCGGCCGCGACGAGACCCTCGCGGAACTCGTCGTAGAGCGGCTTTCCCGCGGCGTGGAAGGCTTTCCGGCCGAGATCGGTGAGCCGGACCAGCCGCCGCCGCGCGTGTTCGGGGTCGACGGTGATCCGCACCAGACCGTCCGCTTCGAGTGGCCGCAGGGCCCGGCTGATCGCCGGGTCGGAGACCGACAGCGCCTGAGCGAGCCGGTGCTGCGTCGTCGGCTCGATCTCCTCGAGCGTGCCAAGAAGCCGTATCTGGCTGTAGGTCAAACCGCCGGAGTCATCGGCGCGCCGACGGGCGGCTTCGCCCATCAGCATGACCACGCGGTGCAGCAGGTCTGCGAGTCCGTCATCCACGACCTCACCATACCAGAGTGTTGACTGGTTAATATTAACCAGGTAAGACTGAGGGCATGGACAACTTCTCCTACTTCGCCCAATCCGCCTTCCCGCTGGTCTGGATCGTCGTGCCCGCCATCGGCGCCTCCCTCCGCGCCCGCCACGCGACGTCTTCCGAAGAACGGCTCGAGATCTGGCAGCGCTGGTGGGCGATCGGCGCCTTCGGCTGCGGCAGCCTGTGGATGACGGTCGCCTTCCTCGCCTTCCCGGACGTCATGGCCACGGCGATCGGCTTCGACCGGACACCGTTCATGTTCGAGATCGCCTTCGCCAACCTCGCACTGGCCGTCATGGGCTTCCGGGCCGCCTCGGCGTCCGCGCGCGAACGCATCACCATCGGCATCGGCGGCGGGATGTTCCTCTGGGGAGCCGCGATCGGCCACGTCTACCAATGGTTCGCGGGCGGCGACCACTCCCCCGGCAACACCGGCGGAGTGCTCGTCAACGACATCCTGATCCCCGCGGTCATGATCATCCTGGCCGTGCGCTCCCGGCGACTCGCGCCCTCCCCACGACCGGCCGCGGAAATCGCCGCCTGAGACCGCGGGAGCTCACCATGACGACACAGACCGGCCCCGCGATCGGAAAGGCCGCCGCCGAGCGGCTCACCGTCTTCGTCGACGCGGTGATCGCGATCGCGCTCACCTTGCTGGCACTGGATCTCCCGATCCCCCACGGCGACACCACCGCCGCCATGCTGAGCTCGATTTCGGCCCACGGCAACGAGTACGTCGCCTTCGCGCTCAGCTTCGTGGTGATCTCCGCCCACTGGCGCGCCCACCACGAGATCTTCCCCCATGTCCGCTCGCTGAACGGCCGTCTGATCAGCCTCACCCTGGGTTGGCTGTTCATGCAGGTCCTGATGCCGTTCGCGACGCGGGTGATCACCGCCGAGGGAGCCTTCCCGCTCCGGTTCAGCCTCTACGCGATGGTCCAGGTGCTGGCCTCCGCGTCGTTCGCGCTGATCATCCGGGAGATCCGGCGCGAACACCTGTATCGGACCGACGGCCCGCCCCGGGTCTTCGCCCAAAGCCTGACGCGCAGCATCTGCCTGGCCGCGGTGTTCGGGGTTTCCATTCCCGTCTCGTTCGTGACCGAGAACGCCGGCGCGTATCTGTGCTGGCTCGTGGCGCCGATCGCACTCGCCATCGCCCGCCGTGTCCAGGACCGCGAACCGTGAAACGACGCGTACGTGTCATGTCGTGCCGTGCGGGTCCGTCAGGGGCGCACGAAGCCCGCGATCCGTGGCGTGACGACAGCGGTGCCGTCGTCGATCATGCCCCGCATCCCCGCCAGCACTCGTTCGTCCGGCGAGCCGTGCACCTGGAAATCCACCACCGCGCAGTGCTCCGACACGGCGTTGATGTGGTTCTCGGAGATCCGCCAGTGTTCGAGGACCGCGTCCGAATCGGCGTACATCTGATAGCTGTAGGCCAGCATGCGGTCGGCGTCCACGAACGTCTGCACCATCACCTGCGGCGCGTTGCGCTCGACGAAGTCGACTGCTTCGCGCACGGCGGCGGTGAACTGCTCCAGGTGGCCGTTGGTGATCCGCATGGTGTTCCGGAACAGGAGCGTTTCGTCTGCTTCGAGGGTCATGGCCTCATGGTTGGACCTCGACCAAGCTCGAGGTCAATGCGGCAGCCCGTGCGGTCCGTCACAAACGTTGTCGGACCTGTCGAGGACACTCTGCCCATGAGCTACCACCTCGCCGTCTGGGAAGGACCCCGTCCCGCCGACCACAAAGCCGCACACACAATCTTCGAAACCCTCCACATCGAGTACATGGGAGGACGACGCACTCCACCGACCACGTGATCCAGCACTACGTCCGTGCACTGGTGGCACGCTGGCCCGATCTCGATCCAGACGCCGAGGACGATGAAGACGACGTCCCTTGGTCGGACGGACCACTGATCAACAACGCCAGCGGCCCACTGTTCTACTTCGGCATGGTCTACAGCAAGTACGAGCAAGCCGCGGGATTCGCCGTCGAGCGTGCCCTCGCACTGGGGCTGATCTGCTTCGATCCACAGGAAGGGCGTCTTGTCGCCTGACGAACCGGACCGCTGCCACAGGGCGCCCCTACTTGGTTATCGAGGGGAAAGTCACCGTGTCGTGGCGGGGGCCAGTGTCGCTCCTGCGTAGGCGTTCTCCTGGTAGCGAGGGCCTCCTTGCCTACTCTGAAGGTAGTGAAGGAGGCTTTCGCTACCTTCAGATGTGGTCCCTGGTAACAGTGAGACTGCTGTGATCTCGGCGGCCGGTCGTGAAGTACATGAAGGCCCCCTTCCTTGCGTCTAGCGCAAGGAAGGGGGCCTTCATGTACTTCGGCAAGGCGTGACTCGCGTGCCTGGATGCCGCACTCGGGAATACGGAGTCCGATCAATAACCGGCATGAATGCCGCCCGACCGCAACCTCCAGAAGGCATAAAATCCCTCAAATGACAAATTATTCCGAGGGCATACAATTCATCCAACCGCAACAGTGTCGCCAAGAAGAACAATGTTTGACAGCGTCGCGGAGTTTCCTTATGGTCGCTCGAGTTCCCGCCGATCGATATCCGAAGGTGCTCCTTGACCACGCCTGCGACGCTGCCGAAAATCAGGCAGCAGTTGATTCTCGCCGTTCTCATGTTGTGTTCGCTGCTGATTTGGCTGGACAACACCGTCCTGAGTACCACGCTGGAGACCCTTGCCGACCCGGTCCGCGGCCTGGGCGCCGATCCCGGTGAACTGCAATGGGCGACCGGTTCGTACACGCTTGCCTTCGCCACCTTGATGTTCACCGCGGGCGCTTTGGGCGATCGTTTCGGCCACCGGACGGTGTTTTCCAGCGGGTTGGCGGTCTTCGCCGGATCCTCGCTGTGGGCGGCGTACGCGAGCGATGCCGGTCAGCTGATCGCGGCCCGGGCCGTGATGGGGGTGGGCAGCGCGCTGATCACGCCCGCCATGCTGGCCATCCTCATGTGGACCTTCACCGGCCCCGCCCGCGCTGCCGCGATCGGTGTCTTCTCGACGTCGGCCGGTGTCGGAATGGCCGCGGGTCCGGTGCTGGCGGGGTTCCTGCTCGATCATTTCCGGTGGGGCTCGGTCTTTCTGATCAATGTCCCGGTCTCGGTATTGGCGTTCGCCGGGCTCGCCTTGCTGGTTCCCAATTTCCGCAGCCCTGCTCCGCGACCCTTGGACCCCGCCGGAATGGTGCTGTCGGCCGGTGGACTCGTGGCATTGGCCTACGGGCTGATCCGGGCGGGGCAGGTGACCGCGTGGAGCCGCACCGACGTCTGGGCGCCGATCGTTCTCGGTCTGGTTCTGCTGGCCGTTTTCGTACTCGTCGAACTGCGCGCCAAGGTGCCCGGCTTCGACCCGAGGCTGCTCGCGCGACGCGCGTTCGGTGGCGGCAATGTGGCGCTCGGGTTGCTGCTCTTCGCCGTGGCCGCGATCACCTTCTACAACGCCTTCTACCTCCAAGGCGCGCTCGGATTCTCACCGATGAAAGCGGGTCTGGCCAACGTCCCGACCGCTCTCGGCGCGCTCGCCGGGGCACCCCTCGCCACCCGTCTGGTCCGCCGCCTGTCGCTGCGCCTTGTCACCGTGCCCGCGCTGACCATCGCCGCGCTGACGATGGCCGGATACGGGTTCCTCGGGCTGCACACCCCACTCGTCTGGATCGAAATCCTGTTGCTGGTACAGGGTCTCTCGATCGGCATGGTGATCGGCCCCGTCACGGCCGCGTTGATCGCCGACCTGCCGTTGGACCAGGCCGGTGCGGGGTCCGCCGTCACCAACACGGTGCGGCAAACCGGCAGTGTGCTCGGAATCGCGGTCGGCGGCACGATCATGTCGATCGTGTACCGGCGGGCGATCGAACCTTCGCTGGCGGACGCGCCCGGCCCGATGCGGGATCAGGCGCGGGTGTCCGCCGAACAGGCCCGCCACGTCGCCTCCGCCGCCGACCGGCCCACGCTCGCGCGGGCCGCGGACGACGCGTTCATCCATGCCATGCACGTCGGCGCGGGCTGGATCGCGGTCGTCACCCTCCTCGGTGCGGTCGTCCTGCTGATCACCTTGCCCGCTGACGGGAAGAAGAAGGCGCCGGCCGAAGCGGTGACATCGGTGTCCGGGTGAGTTCCGCGCAGGAGAATCCGGGTTCCCGTCTTGGCCACGTCCGCAGCGCGATCACGACGCCGGTCAGCCCGAGCGCGGCGAGCACGATCCAGGTGACGGTGAAGCCCGCCGCCGTGGCCAGCCGGCCGGCGATCGGATAGGCCAGCAGCCAGCACGCGTGCGACAAGGCGAACTGCGCGGCGAACACGGCGGACCGGTCGCCGGCACCGCTCGACCGCCGCAGGACCCGGCCGACAGGGGTCAGGACCAACCCGGTTCCGGTGCCGACGACCGCCCACACCGCCAGCGCGGCAGGCCAGCGCCACACTCCATCGTGGACGGTGGAGAGGCCGATGGCCCCGGCGATCCCGGCCAGGAGCACCGACGCGCCGGTGAACATGACCGTCCGTTCGGCGATCCGCCCGAGCATCCGCGGCAGCAGCAGCGCCGCGGCGATGGTGCCTGCCCCGTTGCCCGCGAGCAACAAGGCGACGTCGGCCTGGCTCCGGCCGAGCGCGTCCTGGACGTAGTTGACGGTGTTGACCATGACCACCGAGCCGACCGCCGCGACCACGAGGTTCAGCCCCAGCACCCCGCGCAGCCGTGGCGTGGCGAAGAAGACGCGGACACCGGCCAGCGTGCGATCCCGGACACCACCACGACGGCTACGCACCGCGTCCGGGATACGCGTGCTCAGCACCAGCGCGGCCGAGAGCACGAAGCCGGCCGAGGTGCCGGCGAACAGCCAGTGGAAGCTCACCACGCTGAGCACCGCGGCGGCGATCACCGGGCTGAGCAGGCTTTCCATCGTCGACGCGAGCTGAGAGGCCGATAAAGCCCGGGTGTAGAGCTTCTCGTCGGGGAGAATGTCCGGGAGTACCGCCTGGAACGTGGGGGTGAAGGAGGCCGACGCGGCTTGCAGCACCACGATCAGCACGTAGATCTGCCAGACCTGGTCGACGAACGGCAGGGCAGGCACCACCAGCGCCCGCACGAGGTCCAGGCAGACCAGCGCGCTCCGGCGCGGCACGCGGTCGGCGTAAGCGGCCGCGAGCGGCGCCACCGTCACGTAGGTGATCATCTTGATCGCCAGCGCCGTCCCCAGCACCGCGCCGGCGTCGGCACCCGCCAGGTCGTAGGCCAGCAGCCCCAGTGCCACGGTCGCGAGCCCGGTCCCGGACAGGGCGGCCAGTTGCGCTCCGAACAGGCGGCGATAATCCCGGTGGCCGAACAGCGACGACATACCGGAAGACTCCTCACCGAACGACGACACGCCCCATGATAGGTGCATATGTACGCACATGACGAGTCCGGTGACCAATGGTCGGCGCTTCCGCCGCCCGACCAGGTCGAAGTCGCGTCCACGGCCCTGCGGATGCTCGCCGATCCGACCCGGATGCGGATGCTGTGGCTGCTCAGCGGCGACGAGTCCGACGTCGCGTCACTCGCGGCCGCGGTGGGCATCGCCCGCCCGGCGGTCTCCCAGCACCTGGCGAAACTGCGGCTCGCCGGCCTGGTCAGCCTGCGCCGCGACGGACGCCGCGTCCTCTACCGCGCCCGCGGCGGACATGTGCGGCGTCTGCTGGCGGAGGTCATGAACGCCGCCGACCACCACCTGCACGGCATCCCGGACCACGACTGATCCCGGTTCAGAGGCCGCTTGCCGCCCGCATCACCCAGTGCACGCCGGTGTTCTCGACCGTGCCGCCCAGCCGGGTGGCGCCGGGGCCTTCGGCGGTGACCGGGGTATCGGAGCCGGTGTGGTCGTGGGTCGTCCAGTCGACGGTGAACTTGATCTTCGAGCCCGGTACGTCGAAAGGACCGTCCTGATCCGGATCGGTGTCGGAGGGATCGTAGTTCTCGATGGACAGTCCGCCGGTCTCGTGGTCGCCGCCGATGATCACCAGCGTGCCGGGGTGCGCGCGGGCGAACCGCATCACCTCGGCGACGGTGGCGTCGAGCGCGCGGCCCGCGTCGATCACGCCGTGCGCGTTGTTCTCGTGCGACATCCCGTCGGTTCCCTCTTCTTCGAGGAAGAGGAAGAAGCCGCGCGGGTTCTTCGACAGGGTGTCCAGCGCCTTGCGCGCCATCTGCTGGAGCGGCACCCGCGGCGCGTACTTCCCGACGCCGTCCGGGCCGTAGTCGACCATGTCCTCGTTCGCGAACAGGCCGAGGATCCGGTTCGCCCGCGTGTTCCGCAGTTCGTCGCCGTCACGCACGTAGGTGTAGCCGGTTCGCTGCGCGCATTCGACCAGGTCGCCGTAGGGACTGCGGCTCTCCTCCCCCGGTTTGTCCGGCCACAGCCCGGGGTTCCCCTTCGGATACCACCAGTCCTCGCCGCCGCCGAGCAGGACGTCCGGCCGGCTGTTCTCGATGTACTGCTTCGCGATGTCGCTCTGCGAGTTTCGGCTGGGCACGTGCGCCGCGAAGGCCGCCGGCGAGGCGCCTGTCACCTGCGCGGTGGTGACCAGGCCGGTCGACTTCCCCGCCCGCTTCGCCCGTTCGAGGATCGTTTCCAGCGGGCGGCCCTGGGCGTCCACGCCGACGGCGCCGTTGCGCGTCTTGTGCCCGGTCGCGAGGGCGGTGGCCGCCGCGGCCGAGTCGGTCACGATCTCGTCGGGATCGCCGGACGACGTCCGCACGAGACCGGTGGCCGCGAGCCCGTCCATCGCCAGTTCTCCGTGCTTGCCCTTGAGCGCCAGGCGGAGCAGGTCGCGCTGGCCGAGCCCGAGGCCGTCGCCCTGGATGTAGATGATGTTGCGCGCCGTCCGCGCCCCGGATCCCGCCGTCGTCGTCTCCGCGACCGCGGCCGAGCCACCGCACAGGACCACCAGAACCGTCGCCGCCGCCAGTCCACGTCCGCGCACATCGCCTCCTATTAGTTAGGAACCTTTCCTAACAGAGAAGGCGGGCGAAGACCAGAGGTCCTTCCAGCCCCGCGGCCGGGGCATACCCACGGACGGTGAGATCCAGACCACACGATCGGGTCGTGACGATCTTCGTTCCGCTGGGTCTATGGGGTGTGGAAGTGAAGAACTTCCACCGCAGGCAACGGAAACCGAACTTCAGGAGAGCGCGATGACGAACCCCGCCACCACCAAGCCGAACTCGAACTCCGCCGCCCCCGCCGAGAACAGCGCCCTCGTCTCCACGCAGGGCGTGACCACGATCGCCGACACCGTCGTGCAGAAGGTCGCCGGCCTCGCGACCCGCGAGATCACCGGTGTCCACGCGCTCGGCGGTGGCGCCGTGCGGGCGTTCAACGCGCTGCGCGAGCGCATCCCGGGCGCCACCGCGTCCGCCGGGCAGGGCGTCTCCGTCGAGGTCGGCGAACGCCAGGCCGCGGTCGACCTGCAGATCGTCGTCGAATACGGCGTCGCGATCGCGGATCTCGCCAAATCGGTGCGCCGCAACGTGATCGGCGCGGTCGAGCAGATGACCGGGCTCGAGGTCGTCGAGGTCAACATCAACGTGTCCGACGTGCACATCCCGGGCGACGACGACGCCGACGAGACCACCGAATCCGGCCGCGTCCAGTGACCACCGGCGCCGTCCGCGCCCCACAGCAAGGAGAACGTTCATGAACGCCACCCATCTCGGCCTGTTGACCGGTCTCGTGCTCGGCGTGGCCGGCGCGTTCGGCGGCTTCGGCGCTTTCCTCGTCGTGCTCGTCCTCGCCGCCCTCGGCCTGCTGGTCGGCCGGTTCCTCGACGGCAAGCTCGACCTTTCGGCCCTGGCCGGCCGCGACAGGGGCTGATCGCCATGACGACCTTGACCGCCGCCGCGCCGGAAACGGACGGGCGCGGCGGCCTGACCGTCGCCGGCGTGGCCGTCGAGCGGATCGCCGCACGGGCGATCACCGAACTCGACGGCATCGGCGGCGCGGCCTCCCGGGTGCTCGGGATCGCGGTCGGCGGCGAAGACCTCGACCAGGGCGCCAAGGTGAGCGCGCACGTCACCGGCTCGGCGACCACTTTGGACGTCCGGCTTTCGGTGAGGTACCCGCTTTCGGTCCGCGCCACCACCGAAACCGCGCGAGAGCATCTGATCCGCCGCGTCGGCGAACTCTCGGGCCTGACCGTCTCTCAGGTCGACATCACCGTGACGGCCTTGCATTCCACCGAGACCGAAACGAGGAGGGTCCGATGAAACGGCGCCCCCGCCGCAGCGTCCCGGCCGTGCTCGTCGCCGTCGTGGTGCTCGCCGGATGTGTCCTCGCCGCCACCGTCGCGGTGCAGACGATCCTCGGGGAGAACCCGTGGATCCGCTACGACGCCGTCGCGTCCGCGCTGCACGGCCTCCGGTGGAGTGATCCGCTTCCGGCGATCACCGGCGGTGTGATCGCGCTGCTCGGCCTCGTGCTCCTCGTGAGCGCGATCGTCCCGGGGAAGCCGACCGTGCTGCCACTCGAAGGCGACCCGGACTCCGGCGCCTCACGGCGCAGCTACCGGTCGACCCTGCGCACCGCCGCGTCCACTGTGGACGGCGTTTCGGCGGCGAAGCTGAAGGTCAAGCGGCGCGGGATCGTCTCGGTGGTGACCACCGGGCGGACGAACACCGCGGGACTCGCCGACGCCGTCCGCGCCGCCATCGAGCACCGTCTCGCCCAGATCGGCCCGGCCACCGTCCCGGCCGTGCGGGTCCGGGTCAAGGCCACCAGGAGCACGTCATGACCGACCTCAACCGTCCCGCCCGGCTGAACCGCACCCTGCTGGTGCTGACCGGGCTCGTGCTGCTCGCCGGTGGCGTATTCGCCGTCGGCACCCATTTCGGCCGGATCCCGGCGCTCGACCCCGGCGCCACTCTCGTCCCCGGCACGGCGATGCCGTCCGGATGGGTCTGGTACGCCGTCGCCGGTGGCGCCGTGGTCGTCGGCCTGCTGGCGCTGCGGTGGCTCATCGCGCAGCCCGTCCGCAAACCGAAGTCCCACACCTGGCGCTTCGGCCAGGACACCGGCCAGACCACGCTGGCCGCGAGCACCGCGGTCGACCCGTTCACCGCGGAGGTCGCGACCTACCCCGGCGTCCACACCGCGCACGCCACGCTCGGCGGCACCCAGGACGCGCCGGTGCTGGCGGTGGTGCTGAGCGCCGAACAGGACGGCGATCTGGCCGCCATCCGCGAGCGGATCACCGCGGAGAGCCTGCCGAGGCTGCGCCAGGCACTCGACCTCGACGAGCTCCCGACGACCATCGAGTTCCGCTTCTCCGCGAAGGCCGGCGCCCGCCTCCAGTGATCCGCCCCCAATCACGCGAGTTACGCCTCCAATCACGCGAGTTCGCCTTCCGATCACGCATGATCCCCCTCCGGTCACGTCCCGAGGGGGATCATCGCGACGGCAGGGGTGGACGGCGTCCGCGAACCTCCGGCGGGTTCCGCGGTGATACCGACCCGGTCGATGCCGCCGGGCAGCTCCGCGAGGACCGGCAGAGTCCGATGTGGACCGTCCTGCGCCAGCAGCCCGGCCGAATGCACGCCGCTCGCACCGAGAAGCCAGACCTGGTACGCCTTGCCCGGCGCCAACGGCGGCAGATCGCTCGCCAGCACGACGATCTTGCCGTGGCTCCGCGAAGTCACCACCGTGGTCGTCCCGGGTTCGGCGCCCTTGGCGGTCGACGCGTCGGGTGCGGTGAGCACCGCGTTCACCGAGGCGAGCCGCTGTTGCGCGGGATCGGTCCCCGGTTCGGTGTTCGTGGTGACCAGGCCGAACACCAGCGCTCCGGCGGCGGCCGCCGCGGCACCCCAGAGGGCGATCCGCGTTTTCAAAGGCCCGTCTCGACGCGCGACGGCGACCAGTGGCGGCCACTGACGGGTTCCGGCGACCTGCGTGAGCGTCGCTTCTCGCAGCCTCGCCGGTGGCGCGGTGCCGATCGCCGCCCCCAACCGCGCCGCGGTCTCCCGCAGTTCCCGGACTTCCTGGCCGCACGAGGGACAACCCCGCAGGTGCCGTTTGAACGCCGCGGCCTCCTCCTCCGGGACGGCGTCCAGGGCGTAGGCCCCGGTCAGCGTGTGCAGTTCCGCCGTCATTGCCCGACCCCCAAGCAGTCACGCAGCCGGATCAGGCCGTCGCGGATGCGGGTCTTCACCGTGCCGGGCGCGGTCTTGAGCACTTCCGCCACTTCCGGGTAGGTGTAACCGTTGTAGTAGGCCAGCACCACCGATTCCCGTTGCAGGTCGGTCAGCGCGGTCAGGCATTGGCGCACCCGTTGCTGCTCGAGATTGCTGATCGTCGACTCGGCGACCTCGTCGAACGGGCGCCGGAAATCGAGTCTGCCCGCGCGGTCGTCCCGGTCGAGCGAGGCCTGATGCGAACGCACCCGGTCCACCGCCCGCCGATGCGCGATGGTGAGCACCCAGGCCAGCGTGCTCCCCTTGCCCGGTTTGAACCGCGCCGCCGTCCGCCACACCTCCACCAGGACCTCTTGGGTGACTTCCTCGGCGAACGTGCCGTTGCGGACGACCCTGTTCACCACTCCCCACACCGGCCCCGCGACGACGTCGTACAGGTCGGCGAACGCCTGTTCGTCGCCGGCCGCGACCCGTTGCATCAGGCTCGTTTCGGCAGGCTCCGTTCCGGTGCCGCCGCTTCCGCGCGGACTCGTCCGCACACCCTCGACCATCAAGCTGCCTCCACCTCACCCGACGCCCGGCTACGCGGTTCCATGGCGTCCGGGAGGGATTCGGCGCCGAGGGCGGCACGGACTGGTCGGGTGGGTGAGAACACTCGAACGGGGGCTCACCCCTGTTCTTCGAGCACCTTGTCCATTGTGGACCGCAGATGCCGCAGAAAGGCCTCGAACCGTTCGATCTCCTCGGCCGGATACTCCGCGACCAGTGCCGCGAGCCCGGCGCTGAACGGGCCGAAGAACTCCCGCGCGGGCCCTTGGATGTCGGGGCCGCTGCGCAAGGTCACGACCCGCCGGTCGGTGTTCTCGCGGGTGCGCACCACGTAGCCGAGGTTCTCCAGGCGGTTCAGCAGGTTCGTGGTCGCGCCGGAGGTCAGCGAGATGCGTTCGCCGAGCCGGGCCGGGGACAGCGGGGAGCCGGTGTCTTCGGCGTAGAGGATCTCCACCAGCGCGGCGGCGTCGGTGGCGTGCAGGCCGAGCCAGTTCGCGAAACGCCGGGTGAACTCGGTGTAGTTCGCCCCGAAGCTCCGGAGGCCGTCCAGCAACGACGTGACGCGATCCTCCATCGGCCCTCCTCGACTCAGGTGCTTTGACAACCTACCGGTCGCAAATATACCTTCATTGTGAAGCTACTTTCTCATGAAGGAGTTCCCGTGTTCCCCGATCCGTTCGCCGCGAAGACCCGCGGCATCACCGAGCCCGATCCCGTCCGCCCCGCGCTGCGAGCCGCCGGCCCCCTCGTCGAAGTGGCCGCCCCCGAGGGCGGAAGCGCCTGGATCGTGACCGACGAGAAGCTGGCCCGTGCGGTCTTGTCGGACCCGCGCATCGCCAAAGATCCCGCGCTGGCCCCCGAGGGATGGACCGGGCTCGAACGAACCGCCGCCGAACAGCCGTCCCTCACCACACTGGACGGCCCGGACCACACGCTCTTGCGGCGAGCGCACGCTCCGCTCCTGAGCGCCAAACGGATCCAAGCCCAGTCGGATCGCATCCACGAGATCGCGCACGTGCTGCTGGCGGAACTCGGCGACGGAACCGTCGACCTCATGGACGGGTTCTCCACCCGTTTCCCGCTCACCGTGCTGCTCGACCTGCTCGGCATCCCGCTCCGGCTGCTCGACGCCACCGTTGACGCCTGCCGCCGCATGTCCGACCCCGCACCGGGCGCCCAGGGCAAGGCCATCGCCGCGATCGCGGACCTCGCCGCCGCGGGGCTGACGCCGAACCGGAACGGGCTCGCGAAGGAACTGCGCGACAACCTCCCGCCCGAGACGTCCGAAGACGATCTGCGGTATCACCTGTTCGCGTTGATCTTCGCCGGGCAGCTGACCACCGACGCCTCGATCGGTTTCCTGATCTCACGACTTCTCAACGGCGACACCGCCCCCGAGGGCACTCTGGTTCGCGAAACCCTCCGGGAGCACCCGCCCGCCCCGTTCACCCTCTGGCGGTTCACGACCACGGAGATCGAGCTCGCCGGGATCCGGCTCCCCGCCAAGGCCCCGGTGCTCGTCGACATCCAGGGCATCAACACCTACCCGGCCAGGAAACCCGGTCCGGACCTGACCTTCGGCGCGGGCCCGCATTTCTGCGTCGGCGCCCAGCTCGCGCAGCTCGAACTGCGGGCGGTCACGACGGTCCTGCGCACGGACTTCCCCCGAGCCCGGCTCGCCGTGCCCCACACCGAACTCCGGCAGACGTTCCTCGGCGGCATCCAGGGCACGCGGCTCATCAGCCTGCCGGTGCTGCTGCACGGCTGAAAAGCGGGCCGGGGCGCGGAAACCCGCCGCCCCGGCCCGCGAGAGCCGCTACTTCTTGAAGGTGTCGCGGAGCTTGTCCGCCGCGTCGCCGACGGCGTCCTTCACGTTTTCGACGGCGCCCTTGAGGCCGGCCTTCGCCTGGTCCGCCTGACCTTCCGCGCGCAGTTCCTCGTCGCCCGTGGCGTCGCCGGCGGCTTCCTTGGCCTTACCGCCGAACTCTTCGGCCTTGTTGCTGATCTTGTCGCCCAACGACATCGGGACCTCCTCCGTCCGTGGCGCCCGGATCGTGCGCCTACCCGGTAGGACAAGCGAAGATCCGGATCGTCATGCCCACGGACGGGTGATCACCCTCACTGGAACAGTGAAGCCACAGCGGCGGCGAAAGCCCCGGGCGCCTCCTGAGGGACGTTGTGGCCGACACCCGGCAGGACGCGGTGGTCGTACGGCCCGGTGAAGTACTCGCGGTCGCCCGCGGCGCCGGGCCCGCCGATGCCGTCGTCCCCGCTTTCCAGTACGACCGTCGGCACCGTGATCGCCGGTTCCTCCGCGATCAGGTCTTCGAGCGCCTGGTACCGCGGATCCCCTTCCGCCAGGCCGAATCGGTGCCGGTAGGAGTGGATGACGACGTCGACGAAGTCCGGGTTGTGGAGGCTCCGGGCGCTCGCCGGGAACGCCGCGTCGGCGCCCGTCCAGGTCGGCGACCACGTGCGCCACAACAGGGCGCACAACTCGTCCCGGTTCTCCGCCAGCCCGCGGCGGCCGCGCTCGGAATGGAAGTAGAACTGGTACCAGTAGGTGCGTTCCCATTCCGGCGGCGCCGGTTCCCCGGCGTAGGCGAGGTTCTGGACGTTGTAGCCGTCCACCGACACCAGCCCGCGCACGCGTTCGGGCCGGAGCGCCGCCGTGATGCACGCCGCGCGGCCGCCCCAGTCGTATCCGGCGACGACGGCGTTTTCCAGCCCCAGCGCGTCCATGAACTCGATCAGGTCCTGCGCGAGCGCGGCCTGCTGTCCGGAACGGGGTGTGGCGTCGTCGAGGAACCGCGTCCCGCCGAACCCGCGCAGATACGGGACGTACACCGAGGCGCCGCCGTCCGCGAGGACCCGGGCGGCCTCGTCGTAGGCCCGGACGTCGTACGGGAAACCGTGGAGCAGGACCACCGGCGGCCCGTCGGCCGCACCGGTGTGTTCGTACTCGATCTCCAGAACCGGTGTGATGACGCGCTTCGTGCCCATCAGCCCGACCAGCCGCTCAGCCGCGTCAAAAGCCGTTCCAGGACTTCGGGATCGGCGCCGACGGGCGCGCCGGAGACCGGCTCGTCCACCAGGGTGCGGCGGTCGCCCCGCCGCGGCAGCTGGACCTGTCCGGCGGACAGGCCACCGGGCAGCGGCAGCTCGCACCAGAAGGTCACGCCGCGGGTCTCACTCGGCGCCACCCCGGTCCGCTCACCCGGTGCGGGCGTCGGCACGGGAAGCCCGTCCACGTCGTGGTCGACCTCGATGACCAGGACGTCCGAGCGCAACCGCAGTCTGAGCGTCAGGAACGGCGGCTCCTTCGGGTCGGCAGCGTCGACGAGCGCGCCCACCAATTTGGCGGCGGCGGTCTTCGCCTGATCGAGCAGCGGCCGCAAGGACCAGTCCGACAAGATGAGACGGACGAAAAGCTCGGAGCACAACACGGCATTCGGTTGTGCCACCAGCCGGAGGTCGTCCATCTGGGAAGTGCGCGCGCTCAAACCAAGGCCTTCCTCGTCGACGTGCGAGCGTGCATCATGCCACTCCATCCGGTGACGCCCTCACGCCGCCTCACGCAAGCCTTTGGTCCAGTGGACCCGGCAGGCTTTGGCTCTGTCCACGGGGCCAAACCACGCGCACAGTGATCTCGTGAGCATCGCCTTCCTGATCACCACGCTGGTCGTGGTCGCCACGCCCGGCACCGGCGTGGTCTACACGCTTTCCGCCGGACTGGCCCGCGGCAGACGCGCGAGCGTCATCGCCGCGACCGCCTGCACCCTCGGCATCATCCCGCATATGGTCGCCGCGATCACCGGTCTCGCGGCACTGCTGCACGCGAGCGCCCTGGCGTTCGAGATCCTCAAGTACCTCGGCGTGGCGTACCTGCTCTACATGGCTTGGGCGACGCTGAAGGACCGGGAAGCGATCGTCGTGGAGGGCGATCCCGCACCCGCGTCGACCTTGCGGACGATCACCTCCGGCGTGCTGATCAACGTCCTGAACCCGAAGCTGACACTGTTCTTCTTCGCGTTCCTGCCCCAGTTCGTCCCGGCGGGCGAACCCGGTTCGGTCCCCCGGATGCTGCTGCTGAGCGGGGTGTTCATGCTGGCGACGTTCGTGGTGTTCAGCGTGTACGGCGTCCTCGCCGCCGGCGTGCGGCACCACGTTCTTTCCCGGCCGCGCGTCCTCGCCTGGCTTCGGCGGATCTTCGCCGGTTCCTTCGCCGCGCTCGGCGCCAAACTCGCGTTCACCACCCAGTAGACAGGTCCAGCATGCGACTCCAGCACCACCCCGAGATCCACGCCGCTCACCCCGGCCTCGCCGTCGGCACCCTCCAGGCCGGCGGCATCACCCCGGAAATGCCGGTCGACCTGGAGAAGTTCGTCGAACGAGCGACACGACGGCTGGCTGATGGCCCGGAATCGGAGTTCCCCGAGATCCAAGCCTGGCGCCGGGCGTTCGCCAGGATGGGCCTGAAGCCGACGCAGTACCGCTGCGCGTCGGAGTCCCTGCTGCGCCGGCTGCGGAAAGAAGGCTCGCTTCCCCGGATCCATCCGGTGATCGACCTCTGCAACGCGGTTTCGGTCGCCTACGCCATTCCCGTCGCGGTGCTCGACGTCGCGAAGATCAGCGGCTCGCTGGAAGTCCGCCACGCGCGAGGCGACGAGAAGTACGTGACCTTCGCCGGCACGGTCGAACAGCCGAGCCCCGGCGAGGTGATCTTCGCGGACGAGGACGGTCAAGCCCACGCACGGCGGTGGACGAACCGGCAGAGCGGGCACTCGGCGGTCTCCGCCACGACGTCCGACGTGCTGATCGTTTCCGAAGGGCTGCACGCGACCGCGGCCGAGGACGTCCGGCTGCTGATCGAGGCCATCGCGGGCGAACTGGCGACGGCGGGCATCGTCACGAAGCCTTGAGCGCCTTCTCCAGACCGGCCCGCGTCATCTTCGACCGCCCCTTGATGTCCCGTTCCCGAGCCAGCTTCTCCAGGTCCGCCTTCGACAACGAAGAGAGATCTTGCTTCGCTGGTGGCTTCTTCGCCCCCGACTTCTTCTTGGCCTTCCCGCTCTCCACACTCTTCGAAAGCGCCTCGAACAGGTCGACGACCTTCGTCGGCTCCCCGGGTTCGGTGGCGGGCGTGATGGTGTCACCCTTCTTCTTGGCCTTGATCAGCTCACGCACACGGTCGGTGTAGGTGTCGCGGTACTCCTCGGGCCGCCAGTCGTCGCTCATCGCGTCGATCAGGTTGACGGCCATGTCGAGTTCCTTGCCGCGTGCCTTCGCCTTGCCGGGGAGATCCGGCAGCTGCTCGGCGGGATCCCGCAGGTCGGCGGCGAAATGCAGGGTGTTGAGCACCATGACGCCGTCGCCGGAACGGACCAGGGCCAGGTACTCGCGGCCGCGCATGACGAACTTCGCGATCCCGGCCTTGCCCGACGAACCCATCGCCTCGAGCAGCAGCGCGTACGGGCGCTCGAACTCGTCTTTCGCGGGCGCGAGCCAATACGTCTTGTCGAAGAACATCGGGTCGATGGCGTCCAGCTCGACGAAGCTCTCGATGTCGAGCGACTTCGACCGCCCGGGGGCGATCTCGTCGAGTTCCTCGGGTTCGACGACCACGTAGTCGCCGCTGTCGAGCTCGTAACCCTTGACGATGTCCTCGTAGCCGACTTCCTTGCCGGTGCGCTCGTTCACCCGCCGGTACCGGATGCGGTCTTCGGTGCCGCGCTGGAACTGGCGGAAGTGCACCGTGTGGTCCTCGACCGCGCTGTACAACCGGACCGGCACCGTCACCAGACCGAGTGAAAGCGAACCGCTCCAGACCGGACGCATGGGCACACTCCTCTCCTCCAGCCACCTGGTACCCGCGACAGCGGCGGATCACACCTGGTCAGAGGCTGAAAGCGAGGGACTGCAGGAGAACGACCCCGAGGAACACCAGGGTGAAGGCGAGATCGAACGCCACTCCACCGGTCCGCACCGGCGGGAGCACGCGGCGGACCGGCGCCAGCACGGGCTCGGTCAGCCGATGGGCGATCCCGCGCGCCCGGAAAGACCAGGCAGGCGGGCGGGTGGCGAGGTTGACGGTCCAGTCCAGCACCATCCGGACGACGAGCACGATCAGGAACAGGGTGAGCAGGACGCCCACCAGATAGCCAAGAGCACTCATGACGGCACACTCCTCTTTGTTCCAGTGTGCCGTGCTCGGCTGGGAGCGACCTGTGCGAGGAAAGGGCTACCAGGGCGGTTGGCCACCCCCAGTTCGAAGGCCAACCGCCGCGGAGCCCCTACACACGGTTCGGCGCGCTGCCCCGTCGCGCCGATCCGCCAGCTGATGTCTTCAGCTTTCCAAGGCCCTGCATCGGAATTACATCGGCTCTCCACCGGCGGGCATCCGCGCAGTTCAGGGGCCACCGGGCGTAGAATCGAACCGGTTCCAGGGCAGCCGAGCGCGCGCCCGTTAGGCCGAATGCCGCACGGCGTGCCCCCGCGCCGATCTGGCTGGAGGCCGAAGCGGTGGGCTAGGGTGCCGATCAGCCGGCGAACGGACTGGAGGTAGTGCGTGAGCACGCTCACGGTCTCGGACGACATAGTCGCATATGACCGCTGATCGTTTACCCGATTCGGCGGGATCTCCCCGGACCGCCGCCCACAGCTCCCAACTCGGCTTTTCCGTTCTCGGCCCGCTCGAGGCCGAGGTCGACGGCGTCCCCGTCCGGCTCGGCGGGCGTCGTGAGCAGCGTCTTCTCGCCGCCCTGCTGATCAACGCCGGCAGGCTGGTCCCGGTGTCGTACCTGATCGGCACGATGTGGCCGGAAAATCCGCCGAAGACCGCGGTCCGCCAGGTCAGCAACGCGATCGCACGGCTGCGGCACGACCTCGGCGTGGCCCGCTCCGCCGTGGTCACCACCGGCTCGGCGTACCGCGTCGTCATCAGCAGCGCCTCACTCGACTCGGCCCGCTTCGAAGCGGACTACAACCAGGGCGCCGAACTCCTGGCGGCCGGGCTGATCTCGCAGGCGGCCGTCAAACTCGCGGACGCGCTCTCGCTCTGGCGCGGCCCGGCCTTCGACGGTCTCGAAGGCGACGCCATCGAGCAGACGGCTCGACGGCTCGACGAAGAACGCCTCGCCGCCTGTGAGCTCCTGATCGGCGCCAGGCTCCGGCTCGGCGAGACCGAGGCGGCGGCCCGCGAGGCCTTCGACCTCGCCGCCTGGCATCCCACCCGCGAAACCCTCCAGTGCCTCACCATGCTGGCGCTCTACCGGGCGGGCCGCGGCGCCGACGCGCTCCGGACGTTCGACCGGACCAGGATCGCGCTCGCCGAGGAGCTCGGCGTCGACCCGAGTGCCGAACTGAGCGCCCTGCACCAGCAGATCCTGCGCGCCGACGCCGAACTGATGGAGGACGCCGCCCTCGTCCGGTACGGCGTCGGCGGGCTCCGGGCCGGGATGGACACCCTCGGGCGACGTGAGAACGCGGACGCGCAGAAGGCGCTCTTCCCCCGCCCCGCGCAGCTTCCCGCGGACCTCCCCGCGTTCGGCGGCCGCGCCGCGGAACTGCGGACCGTCCTCGAAATCGGCCAGGACGACTCCTCCTCGGGGCCGCGGCTGATCGCGATCGACGGGATGCCCGGTGTCGGCAAGACCGCGCTGGCCGTGCACGCCGCGCACCGGCTCGCCCCGCTGTTCCCCGACGGACAGCTGTTCGTGAACCTCGAAGGCTTCTCGCCGGCGGGTGATCCGGTCGACCCGGGGTCCGCGCTCGAAGCACTGCTGCGATCGCTCGGCATCCAGGGTTCGGACATCCCCGCCGGCACGGGGCAGCGCGCGGCGTTGTTCCGCAGTTGCCTCGCCGGCAAACGCGTGCTCCTGGTGCTCGACAACGCCATCGGGGCGGCGCAGGTGAACCCGCTGCTGCCCGGTTCGGCGAGTTGCTGCGTGCTGATCACCAGCCGCACCCGGCTCGTGGACCTCGACGGCGCCGAACTGCTGTCCCTCGAACCGTTCAGCCGGGCCGACGCGGTGGACCTGCTCGGCCGGATCGTCGGCCCCTCCCGGCTGAAGCGGGAATCCCCCGACGCGGCCGACCAGGTCGCGAGCCTGTGCGGCGACCTCCCGCTCGCGCTGGCGGTCACGGCGAGCAGGCTGCGCGCGCGTGCCTCGTGGACGCTCGACTTCGTCGCCAGGCAGCTGCGCGACGAGCGGAACCGGTTCGGCGAACTCACCGCGGGGGAACGCGATGTCGCGGGCGCCTTCCGGGTGTCCTATCTGAACTTGAGCGAAACCGAACGCCGGGTGTTCCGCCGGCTGAGCCACCATCCCGGTGCCGCTTTCGACCTCCATTCGACCGCGGCGCTGGCGGAAGTCGACCTCGGCGAGGCCCGCCGCCTCGCCGAACGCCTCGTCGACGTGAACCTCCTGCGTCAGCCGTCGATGGACCGGTACGAGATGCACGACCTCCTCCGCAGCTACGGTCGCGAACTCCTGCTCGCCGAGGAGCCCGAACACCAGCGTGAGGCGATGATGCGGCGGCTGTTCGACTACTACCGCAGCACCGTCGCGGCCGCGATGGACTTCATCGACCCGGATTCCGAGGAGGAGCCAGGCGGCCTCGAGGTCCCGAAGAGCGAGTACGGACAGTCCTTCGCGGACTACGACCAGGCCGCGCACTGGATGGACGCCCAATGGCAGAACGTGCTGCCGGTGGCCGTCGCGATGAACAACCACCAGCACTACTCGGACCTCGTGCCGTTCTGCTCGGCGGTGTGGCGCTACTTCGACAACCGCGGCTACTACCGGCAGGCCAGGGAGCTGGAAACCCTCGCCCTGTCCGCCGCGCGGGTCACCGGGAACGTGGTCCTCGAGTACCAGGCCCTGCACATGTACGCGCTGACCCTGTGGCGGCTCAACGAGTTCACCGAAGCGAACCGGCTGTTCAACGAGGTGTTCGAACTGGCCGCGACCACCGGCGACATCCGGATGCAGTGCCGGGCCAGGGGCAACTCGGGGGTCACCCACTGGCTCAAAGGCGAGTCGGACGAGGCGATCGAACACCTCGGCTGGGTCCGCGAGACCGCCCACGCCCACGGCAGCGTGCTCATCGAAGCCCGCGCCAGGCACCGGATCGGGCTGATCCACACCGAGAACAGGCGCTATCCCGAAGCCGCCGAGGAACTCGACGAGGCGCTGAGACTCGCGCACGAGAACGAATCACCCGATCTCGAGGCGGAATGCTTTCTCGCTCTCGGTATCAATTCGCGTGCACTCGGCGATGCCGCACTCGCGGTCACCCAGTTCACCACCGCGGTGGAAGTGCTCGAATCGACCGGTAATCGCAGCATGCTGCCCATCGCCCACAAGGAGATGGCGGCGGCGTTCGACATTCTCGGTAAGCGACTGAATGCGGAACGTCATCGCCGCTTCGCATTGCGCTTGTACACCGATCTCGGCATTTCCGAGTCGCCAGAGGTGCGCGAACTCAAACAGCACCTGACTGATTACTCGGCGTAATTAGCCGTTCTGCTCCGGTACTCTGTTGGCGTAGGTATATTCGCTTGACCGGAGTAACCGCTCACGGAGAGGATCGACGGCATGCACGATGAAGATGACGACGAGTTCTTGTACGAGCTTGAAGCGGAGTACAAGGCACAGAGCACCTGGGGCGGGTTCGAGCCGCCGCCGAACGGCGGGCCTCCTTTCCGCTCGCGACGCTGAATGACCTGACGTATTCGGAAAGTATTACTGGGGACTGGGGCACAAGACTTTCGATGCTGGTAAGGGTTTCCTCTTGCGGAACGCTCTATTGGTCCGATGGTGACGTCGTCTGGGACGACCACCTCGGACATCGCCAGCTCAAACTCGCCGAAGGAACCGAACGCGTCCTGCGCTGGTTCGGTTCTTGGCGAGAACCGGAATCGGTCCGCGCGGCGGACGAGAATCCCGAGATCGGGGAAAGGCTCGTCCGTATCGCGCGCGCGATGATCCGGTACGACGTGCTGGTGGTCAAAGGTTCTTCCCGGCACCAGCGGGAAGAAGAGATCCTTCGGGATTGGGGCCCTTGGGGAACGTCCGCGAGGGCTTTTCACTATGGCACCCGCTCGTTGCGTGAAACCGAGTTCACGACCAGCGAAATGACCGCGAAATCCTTGCTGGAGAAGGCGAAGGCCAGCCCTCCGCCTTCTCCGGTGCGGCCTTCGGGCGAGTACGAGGCGATAGCACTCCCCGAACCGTCACCGGAAAAACTGAACGCGATCGGGCTCGGCGACGCACTGAACCAGCGCAGAAGCGTCCGCGAGTTCGGCGAAGAACCTCTGCGGCTGCGCGATTTGAGCGCACTCCTCACCGCCGCCCGGCCGACGAGACCGGAAACGCATCCCGACATTCCCGCCACCGGCAACGTCTTCAAGACGAGCCCGTCCGGCGGCGCGAGGCACCCGACAGAGGTCTACGTCTACGCGAGGAACGTCGAAGGCCTGGATCGGGCCGTCTACCACTACGACGGTTTCCGGCACGGCCTCACGCCACTGGACGGCAAGATCGACGACGATCAGCTGATCGCGCTCGCCGGCGACCAGCACTGGACCGGCAACGCCGGCGCGCTTTTGATCTACACCAGCGTCATCGAGCGAAACCAGTGGAAGTACCCGGTGAGCCGCACCTATCGGGTCCTGCTGATGGACGTCGGCCACCTCAGCCAGACCGTGTACCTGCTGGCGACCGCGCTCGGCCTGAACGTCACGTTCACCGCGGCGCTCCGCGACGAACTGGTCGAGGACCTCCTCGGCTGCGATCCGGCGAACGAACTGGTGCTGGGGATGTCGGTGCTCGGTACCCGCGCTTGAGGGTCGCGTGTTTGCTTTGCTTTGCTTAGCGCTGCAGTGACTTGGGGTGCCGCGGCCTCGGCGGGAGATCCCAGTCGGGGTTCGTCGCCGGGCCGGCTCGGATGCCGTCGCTGTTCTCCGGCAACGGTCAGGCGGGGGGCGTAGCGGCTGTGGCGTGACAGTGTCGTCCGGCGCCAGCCGATAGTCCAGCCGGGTGCGTCTTCGAGCCGACGGTCTTGTCGTTGCCGAAAACACAACTCGCCGAGATCCACGCCGGGCGTTGCCATTTCCGGCGATGCCTCAGAAGTGGCTCCCTTGGGCCCAAGGGTGCGGCGGCGGTGGGTCACCGCCGCGGGCGAGGTCTCGCCTGGCTGTTTCTGGCGACGTCCCAGAACTCGGCGGAGATTCCTCGACTAGAGGAGGGAACATGACAGACGCGTGACAGCGGCGCCAAGCCATAGTCATAGGTGGAGACGCTTGCATCGTCGTTTTCCGGCAACGCCCAGGAGGCGTCACGGATGCCCGACTCGATGAAGCACCCCGCAGCAGGTGACGACCTTGCCAGAGGAGACTGTTGCCGTTTTCCGGCGATGGTTCAGAACGGTGGTGGTTCAGTGGCTGGGCGGGGTTCGTGCAGGGGTGGTGGCGAACTGTCGTAGCTCTGCCCTGTCGGTGTGGTGACCGTAAGAGTGCCGTCCGCAGCGAGCGAGTAAACCCAGCCGGGTTCGTCTTTGAGTCGATGATCCCGACGGCAGAGGTCGATCAACTGGCCCTGTCATGATTTCCGTGTAAGCCACGGATGACTTCTTCTTTGATTCTAGTGGAGTGGTAGTCGGTCGGGGAAGAGTGCGGCGAGTGTGTTGAGGGCTTGTTTCCAGCCTCGGGTGCCGGTTCCTGATGGGCCGCCTCGGTTGCTGGTGATGTTGCGGAGTCCGAGGTAGAGCAGTTTTGTCGCGGCGGTGTCGCTGTCGAAATGTCCGCGGTTCTTAGTGATTTTCCGGAGCTGGAAGTTGATGTTCTCGATCAGGTTTGTCGTGTAGACGATTCTGCGGAGTTCGGGTGGATAGTCGAGGAATGGGGTAAAGTCGCTCCAGGCGTGCCGCCAGACTTGGATCGCGGCCGGGTATTGCGTGCCGAAGTTTTTGTCGAACTGGGTGAGTGCGATCTCGGCTGCCTCGAGTGTCGGCGCGGTGTAGATTTCCCGCATGGCGGCGGCGACTTTCTTCCGGTCGCCATAGGAAATGAACCGCATGGCGTTGCGGATCACGTGTACGACACAGGTTTGGACCACGGTGTCGGGAAACGCGCCGCGGATCGCGTCGGGCAGTCCGGTCAGGCCGTCACAGCAGGCGATCAGGATGTCCTTCACGCCACGGTTGCGCAGGTCGGTGACGACCTTGGCCCAGAACTTCGCCGCTTCGGTCTCGGCGATCCAGAGCCCGAGGGCGTGTTTACGGCCTTCCATGTCCACGCCGATGGCCAGGTAGGCGACCTTGGAGGTGACCACGCCCTTGTCCTTGACCCGCAGCCGCAGGCCGTCGACATAGAGAATCGGGTACATCTCGTCCAGGGGCCGGGATTGCCACAACGCGATCTCGTCGGTCACGACTTCGGTCACG
>NZ_JBIUAQ010000003.1:0-6985 GCF_044547565.1 Amycolatopsis sp. NPDC052450
CCCGGCTATATAACCTTGTGCCTGTCGGCCCAGTCTAGACAGTTTTCTTACATCAAAGGGGCCCTTCACGACATCCCCGCGACCGCGAAAAACTCACGCGAGCGCCTGACGGGAGTCCTTCAGGTACCTGGGGAAGGTGTGAAGGCCCCTTTCCTCGGCTGCGCCGAGGAAAGGGGCCTTCACGCGCTATCGCTGTGCTGCTGAGGCTCACGGTGGCGTTCTTGCCCGCCCCAGCCTCGGCCCGGGCCGAGCTCAGCCCTTCACAGACCTGCACTCACACCCACCTGGACCGACCGCTCACCCTCGCCTGCCGCGGCCGACCGTGTCGAGCAGCGCCAGTTCGTGGTCGTCCAGCCGGATGCCGCCCGCCGCGACGTTCTCCTCCAGATGCCGGGGATCGCCGGTGCCCGGGATGGCGAGGACGTGCTCGCCGCGGTGCAGGGTCCAGGCGAGCCGGATCTGCGCCGGCGTGGCGTCGTGTGCCGCCGCGACCTTCGCGATCTCGGCCTCACCCGGAACGGCGCCGGGTGCGGGAGCGCCGGGAACCGACGTCGTGACGGCGAAGAAGGGCACGAACGCGATGCCGTGCTCCGCGCACAGGTCGACCAGGGCGTCGTCCTCGCGGTCGGCCAGTCCGTAGCGGTTCTGCACGCAGACGACCGGTGCGATCGTCCTCGCTTCGGTCAGCTGGTCCGCCACGATGTTGGAGATGCCGAGATGACGGATCAGCCCCGCCTCGCGCAGGTCGGCCAGCGCGCCGAAGTGTTCGGCCACCGACCCGGGCTCCTTGCCCATTCCGGAGCCCCAGCGCAGGTTGACGACGTCGAGGTGGTCGAGACCGAGCTGCCGGATGTTCTCCTCGACCTGGCCGCGGAGCTGATCCGGCCGCGCGAACGAGAACTCGCCGTCGCGGGAGCGGCCCGCACCGACCTTCGTGGTGATCACGAGGCCTTCGGGATACGGCTGGAGCGCGGTGCTGATCAACTCGTTCGCCGAGCGCTGGGCGGTGAAGTAGAACGAAGCGGTGTCGATGTGGTCGACACCGAGTTCGATCGCGCGGCGCAGCACGGTGATCGCGTCCTCGCGACTCTTGGGCTTCTCGTCCCACGGCATCCCGGTCAACCGCATCGCGCCGAGGCCGACACGGTGCACGGTGAGATCGCCGAGCCGCCAGGTGCCCGCGTTTTCGTGAAGGTTCGTCATACCCCTCAGCGTCGCGACGGGCCCGCCGGCAGTCAGGAAATGGCAACAACCTGCCGGCTGGTCGCGGGCCGCGCGGTTGGGGCAGTATCGATGCCATGCGGACGGGTGACGGCCTCACGAGGGCGGGCGATTCGGTCACGGTCGTGCGCGGCGAAGAGGAGCTGTTCCGCCGGGTCGGGCACCTGTTCTCGACCGTGACCGACCTGGCGTGCGCCGCCAACGACCTCGCGACCTGGGTGGCCGATCGCCGGTCGGACGAGCTCACCGCGGCCGCCGAGCGCCGGTCCGGCGAGGTGCGGATCCGCAAGATCTACCGGGCCGGTCTGCTGCTCGACTCGGCGTCCGCGCGGGAGCTGGCGCGGGTCAGCGAGCGGTTCGGCGCGCGGATCCGCGTCTCCACCGACGACGTCAACGAGACGATCATCCTGGACGGCAGGGTCGTGATCCTGGCCGGTGACCTCACCGCCGGGCAGCGCGGCTACAGCGTCATCACGCAGCCCGAAACCGTGCAGGGCGTGATTTCGCTGTTCGAAACGGCCTGGCGATCGGCGACGGATCTCGCCGTCTACGACGCGCAGGTCGCCGAGATCCGGCGGCTCGCGCCCGCGGTGCTGGACCTGCTCGGCAGCGGCGTCAAGGACGAAGCCGCCGCCCGGACCCTCGGTCTGGGCGTGCGGACCTACCGGCGCCGGGTGGCGGAGCTGATGTCCGCGCTGGGTGCCGAATCCCGCTTCCAGGCGGGCGTCCGGGCACGCGAGCTCGGCCTGGTTTAGGACTCCGCGCCCGCCCATTCCGGAAGCGGTTCGCAAGCGGCCCGCCAGGACGACGGCAGACCCTCGACGCCGACGCGCGCGGCGACGATGCCCCCGACGATGGCGCAGGTGGTGTCGACGTCGCCACCGGCGCTTGCGGTCGCCCAGAAGGCCTGCTCGTAGTCGTCGAGGTGGCGGGCCGCGGCCCACAGGGTGAACGGCACCGTGTCGTGGGCGCCGGTGTGGCTGCCGTTGCCCAGTTCGTGGGCGGCGGTCGCGGGCGAGGGCACGTGCGCCAGCTCCCTGGCGGCCAGGACGCCGTCGCGCACCCGGCCGGGCGGTAGCCGTCGCAGGACCTGGTCGAGGAAATCCGCCGGTGACGGCGGGGTGGGTGCGGCGGCCAGCGAGGCGGCGACCGCGACCGCGATCGCGCCGGCCACCCCGTCGGGATGGGTGTGGGTCACCTCGGCCGAAAGCGCCGCCTGACGTCCGGCCTCGTCGGGATCGCCGGCGAACCAGGCACCGAGCGGCGCGACCCGCATGGCCGCTCCGTTGCCCCACGAACCCTGTCCGTCGAACAGGTCGGTGGCCAGCTCACGCCACGAGCCACCCTCGCGGACGAGCCGGAGCAAACGGTTCATGGACGGCCCGTAGCCGCGGTCGAAATCGTGGTGTGCCGCGAAGCTCGCGGCCAAGCGGTCTTGGTCGACGTGGCCCGCCTGCTGAAGCACGGCGAAAACGGAACACGCCATTTCGGCGTCGTCGGTCCATTGCCAGGGGCCTGGCGGCAGTTGCCGCCGGTGCCAGGCGTCGCGGTTGCCGGGGACGAAGAACTGGGAACCCAGCGCGTCGCCGAGGGCAAGTCCAGACAGGGAATTCAGGGCGCGAGTGCGCCGATCGGTGGTCATCGCGGCCCATCTTGGCAAAGGCCCCCGTATCCGGGAAACGAGTTGTTCCGGTGACCCGGCCGGGTGGAACGCGGTCGCGGAACGTAGCCGGACCCGGCTCGCCGTCCCGTGATCCGCGGGGGCCGAGAGGGTAAGATCTTCCCGCCGAGGGCGTCGTCGGCACGCGGTGGACCGGGTGCGGAAATCTTCCGGGAACCACCGCGCGGGCGGATGCGTCGATGTACACGAACGGCGTCAACGCGTTTCGGGAAACGACGCGCACGGGTGGGTGTGAACTCATAAGGTGCGCGGTAGAGCAGTGTGGGTCAGGCAAGCACGCGCGCAGGCGCCGGACTGGAGGGATCATCCATGACTCGCCGATTCGATCCAGAGCAGATCGCCGCGCTGGCCAAGAAGGTCGGCGGGCTCAAGGACGGTTACAGCGGCACGGGCAAGGACCTTGGCGACGGCGATCCCGGAGGCGCGTTCGGCGACCTGAAGAACGCGGCCAGCACGGGGACCACGATGAAGGGGTTCCACCGCGGCGTGAACGCCGAACTGGCGGCCGCCGCGAAGCTGGTCGACGCGGCGTCGAACGCGTTGGCCAACGCCGCCCAGCGGATGCGGAACGACGAAGCCGCGGGTGTCGACACCCTCCGCGGCGGCGCCCGCGAGCGGGATTGATCGGACTGAGACGGGAAGCAGGGGGATTTACCGATGACCACCGCGGAGCGGAATCCGAGCACGCTCGACGACCCGTCGCATGACCGCCCGAAGTCGTTGGACGCCATCGACAAGCACGCCCAGCAGGCGCAGAAGCTGAATTCGAGCGCGGTCAACGACCAGGCGAGGAAGGTCGGCGGGGCGGCCACGAAGGCGAACGACCTCGGAGACGACCTCAAGGTCTTCCGCGACGACGTCCTGCGCAACTGGGAGGGCAAGGACGCCGACGCCGTCGCCGAGCACCTCGAAAAGCTCGGCAAGGCCAGCTACAAGGTCAGCGACAAGGCCGAGGCGGCCAAGAACATCCTCCAGCGGGTCTCCGAGATCCTGGACGAGGTCAAGAAGAAGGTCGCACAGCTCGCCCAGGAAGCCAATGACAAGGACTCGGACAACCGCAAGCTGATCGACGCGGCCCGCCGCCGGAAGAACAGCTCGAAAGACGACAACGACATCGCCGCCGCCGCGACGGACATCGAGCGCCTCCGGAAGCTCAACGAAAAAGACTCGAACGGCAAGAAGGACGAGATCGAGAAAGCGCTGGACGACGCCGAGAAGCAGATCGACGACCTCCTCAAGCCGCTCGGCCTCGAGATCGAAGGCGGTTTCATCGAGCTGATCCCCGCCGACGACGGCCAGACCACGGCGTCGAGCGTCAACGCGAAGCCGGTCAACTCCAACGTGGGTAGTGCGCCCAGCTACGGCGGGGGAGACGGCGGCGGTGGTGGTGGCGGAGGCGGCGGTGGCGGTGTCGCCGGAGTGCAGGGCGACGGCAGGCCCGCCAAGCCGATCGACGCGCGGGGCGACAACCCGGCGAAGATCGCCGAGCAGTTCCTCGGCCGCAACGCCGGTGACCTCAAGGGCAGTGGTGAACTGCCGGCCATGCAGTCGTGGGTGCCCAACAACGTCAACTGCGCGAACTTCGTTTCCGGCTGTCTCGAGGCGGCGGGCCTGATCGACAAGGGGCAGGCCAGTGCCTCGGTCGCCGGTCTGTCGGCCAACCTCGAGGCCGACGGCTGGAAGTCGGTGCCGCTCTCCGAAGCGAAACCGGGCGACGTGGTGATCTCGAACAACGGCGGGCACGTCGTGCTGTACGCGGGCGATGGCCAGTTCATCGGCTCGAACAACGTCAACCCCGACGGTTCGCAGAAGATCAGCATGGGCGGCGGTGGCGGCCTCGTGAAGATCCTCACCCCGCCGACCTGATCCGAACCAACGCCAGAGCTTCACCGGGCAAGCTGATGCGGCCGCGTCGCTGTCCCGCCAGTGGGAGGTAGCTTGATGTACACCCCGTCCGCACGACCCTTTCCGGTGTCGTTGAATCCCGGCGACCCGGTCCGGGAAGCGGTACTCGAGGCCGCCACCGCCCGGCTCGACCAGGAGTTCGGCGATCGGGTCCGGGTGGCCGTGGAACAGCTCGACCGGCTCGGCCCCTGGGTGTTCCTGCAGGGGACGATGCGCGGCACCGAAGCCGGTCGTCCGTACTACGCCGGCACCGTCTACGAGAACAAGCGGGACGACGGCGTCATGTCCGACGTCTACGTCGCCCTGCTCAAGAAGAAAAGCGAAACGAACGTGGACGACGACCCGCGGTCTTGGCGGGTGGCCAACTGCGCCATCGGCCCGACCGACGTCGCCTGGCTGACCTGGCCGGACGAGCACGAAGTACCGCAGGAGCTCTTCGGCTTCTGAGGCGCCGTGAGCGTTAGGCGTCCATCTGGACACGCGTGTCGTCCGTCCAATCACGTGTGATCGCCGGTTCGGGACCTTTACGCGACTCGGGCCCACTGCGGCAGGTCGCGGGCGACCTCGCCGGGGGAGGGCATCCGGGCGATTTCCGCGGCGATCGCCCTGGCCGCGTCGCGGCGGCCGGTGTTTCCGTGGTGCGGCAGGAGACTCCGGGTGTGTTCGGTGATCGCTTCCGCGCCGAGTTCGCCGGGCTGGAGGCTCAGCGCGGCGCCCGCGGCCACCAGGGCTTCGGCGTTGGCGAACTGGTCGGCTCCCTGGGGGAGGATCAGCTGCGGGACGCCGGCGGCGAGCGCGCCGAGGGTCGTGCCGCTGCCGCCGTGGTGCACGACCGCGTCGACGTGCGGCAACAGTTCCGCTTGCGCTGTCCACGCCCGCACCGTGACGTTGTCCGGCACGGTGCCGAGTTCTTCCGGGCGGACCCGTCCGGTGGCGACCACGATCTGCCCGCCGAGCGGGGCCAGCCCCTCGATGGCCGTGGTGAGTGTTTCCGGCGTGCCGAAAGCGGTGCCGAGCGTCAGGTAGATCAGCGGCCGCGTGGTCCTTTCGACGCGGGGTGCCGGCTCGGAATAGGGCACGGGACGTAGTTCGACGCGTTCGGCCGTCGCGAGGAAATCCTTGTCCTGCAAGGACGGCGGACAGATGTCGAGATGTGGCCGGTCGGGCGCGCCGCCGGACCGCGTTGGCTGCTGGAGCCCGATTCCCTCGGGGATCATGCGGCCGAACCCGTGCCAGAGGCCGGGGATCCCGGCACGCTCGGCGGCGATCGCCGCTCCCGGCACTCCCCATTCGTGCACGACGAGATCGGGCCGTAGCCGGGCCAGTTCCGGTTCGAGGTCCTCGGCGTAGATCTCGTAGAACGCGTCCGCCGGGCGAAAGGGCCGGAGCCCGTTCCTGAGCAGCGGCGGATGGACGTGCTCGCCCGCGGCGAAATGCACTTCGTGTCCGGCGTCCCTGGCGGCGATGGCGAGCGGGATCAGCGGATAGGTATGGCCGGCCGACGCGAGGCCGGCGAAGAGTACTCGCATGCGGATCAGTTCCGTTCGATAGTCCTGAACTCAGATGATGTGAACATCTGAGTTCAACTTATCGCATGTCGGAGTGCGAAAACAGGCGGCCGGTGGATCCCCGGCCGCCTGTCCTCGATCCCCTGGTCAGGGGCGGTAGAGCTCCTTGACCGTGGTGATCCGGTCTTCGCCGTCCAGCCGGCATCACCGCTGGAAGACTCGACGGCGCCGGCGGCCGCACCCTGCCCCCGCCGTCCGGCAGCTGTCCGGCGGCCACGTTCCGTACCGGGGAACCATTCCCCGCGACATCGTTCCCGCCGCACGCGGAAAGAAACGCGGTGGCGGCGATCGCTCCGCCCGCGATGGCCGTTTTGATCGTCTTCTTCGCCGCGAATTCCCTTTCGGCGCCCCTCTCACGTCATCGTTCGAAGCTTTGTCCGGAAGGCGTGAGAATCGGAATGGCGTTGCTTCATGGAGTCATCGCGCCGCATAGTTGCCCGAAGGTTCGCTTCGTCCTGTCCGTGCGGGCAGGGTCACGCCCGGCGTCGCAACCTTCGCGGCGGTGTCGTGGTGGGGGGGCCGGGGGGGGTGGGGGGGCCGGGGGGCCCCACGCCCCAACCGGCGGGGGCCGGGGGGGGTTGTGGTGCTAATATAAAGCGTTATAATTTAT